>NZ_JACHHY010000018.1 GCF_014202905.1 Chitinivorax tropicus
GAGCCAGCCCTATGTTTAGGCCTGACCGTGACGTCATGGCGATCACCATGCAGGGGGCTTGGCTTGAGAAGTCGGGAAGAGGAAAGTGCGATATGAGGGGATGGTGCATCCCCAAACGACAGTACGTCGTCCAGGGGCCGGCAGACACTGCCCACAGCCAGCCGGCAGACCCCTCGTGCTTTGTGATGGTAGGTTGCTCTGGGCCGTGCGCCTACGATCTGGTAACTCCAAGATTGCGAGGCATTCTGCTCTGACGAGTCCACCAAGACTTATCAAACCAGCGTGGAGATTTGCATTACTGCACCAGGGGATGCAGGTACGTGTTCTATGACCACCAGAGCAATACTCACGGCAGGCCCAAGGAGGAACACACCCTCAAAGATTTGTGATAATTCATAAAAAGCCAGTCTTATCAGACTGGCTTCGGGTCATCATCTCTGTCAAAACCATCAGTCTCGCGTGACGCGTAGTACTTCTTCCAGTGAGGTGTCGCCCTGCAGGACTTTACGCACGCCGTCTTGGCGCAAGGTCAACATGCCTTTGCTGACAGCGTAGTCGCGAATCGCGCCTTCGGCGGTGCCGTCATGAATATGGCGACGCATGAGGTCATCGACTACCAACAATTCATAGAGACCGCTTCGGCCTTTATATCCGTTGAAATTACAAACCGGGCAGCCAACTGGGCGGTAGATGGGGGCATCTCGACCGAGCAGGGTGTGCTCTGCTTCGCTTGGGCGATGCTCCAGTTTGCATTCTGGGCACAGGTTACGCGCCAGGCGTTGTGCGAGTACGCCAATCAAGCTGGATGCCAGCAAGAAAGGCTCGATCCCCATATCGACCAACCGCGTGACCGCGCTGGCCGCATCGTTGGTGTGCAGGGTAGCCAGCACCAAGTGGCCAGTCAGTGAGGCTTGTACGGCAATCTGTGCGGTTTCGAGGTCGCGGATTTCACCGATCATGATGACATCCGGGTCTTGCCGCAGAATCGAACGTAGCGCCCGTGCAAAATTCATTTCGATACGCGAGTTGACCTGGGTCTGGCCGACGCCATCGAGGTCGTATTCGATGGGATCTTCGACCGTCATGATGTTGGTGGTCTTGGCGTCCATCTGCGCCAAGGCGGCATAGAGTGTTGTCGTCTTGCCCGAGCCGGTTGGGCCGGTGACGAGGATGATGCCATGTGGTTGGGCAATCAGCTCGTGCAGCTGGTCCAGTGTGTCACCGCTCATGCCGAGCCTGGTCAGATCCATCTTGCCGGCGGATTTATCCAGCAGACGCAGCACCACCCGCTCTCCGTGTCCAGTGGGCAACGTTGAGACGCGCACATCGACTGGACGCCCCGCGATGCGCAGGGTAATACGGCCATCTTGTGGCAGGCGTTTTTCTGAGATGTCCAGATTCGCCATTACCTTGATGCGAGATACCACTGCGGCATGCAAGGCCCGCTTGGGCTCGATGACGTCGATCAGCTTGCCATCGATCCGAAATCGGACGACAGAGCGGGTTTCGAATGGCTCGATGTGGATATCAGAAGCATATTCACGCAAGGCCTGTGTCAACACGGCGTTGATAAGGCGGATGATCGGCGCGTCATCCTCGGCTTCCAACAGGTCTTCGATTTCGGGCAGCTCTTGCGCCAGCCGAGACAGGTCGTAGTCCTGCTCGACGTCTTCCACCACGCTGGCGGCTTGGCTGTCACCACGGGAATAGACCGCTGCAAGGCGCTGCTCGAAGTCTTCTGGTGGAAACAGGCTGATCGCCAATGGCTTCAGCAAAACCCGCCTTACCTCTGACAAGGTCAAGGGATCGATGTCGTCACGTGCCCAGATCTGGATCTTACCATCTTGCTCACCGGCATCGATCACACCCTTGTTTTTGGCGAAATGATAAGGAATGCGATGTTCCATGCCTTATTTCTTCTCGCTGGCGGGTTGATCAACAGCTGGCTGGCTGGCTGCTTCGGTCTTGGAGTCTGGCTTGGTCTTCTGAATGGGCGTCAACTCGGGCGCCACAACGGTGGGGGGATTATGCAGCACAAAGGAATCCGGCAGCTTGAAATCCCGCTGCTGCTCGCGGATATATTCATAGCGATCCCCAGACAATGCAGTGGCTGCCGCGCCATCTTTGAGCACCACCGGTCGCAGGAATACCATCAGATTGGTTTTGGTTGAAGTACGGCTTTCATATTTGAACAGATTGCCCAATATCGGAATATCACCCAGCAGGGGCACCTTGCTGACACCGCTGTTGACTTTGTTCTCGATCAGCCCACCCAATACGATGATCTGGCCGTCATCCACCAGCACCTTGGACTCAATGGTGCGTTTTTTGGTGATCAGGTCTTCGCTCTTGATCGCGCTATCATCAATGCTGGAGACCTCTTGGAAGATCTTCATGGTGATGCCGCCACCTTCCGAAATCTGCGGCGTCACACTGAGCGTGATACCGATGTCTTTACGCTCGAAAGTGGTAAAAGGATTGGTGGTATTGCCGCTTTGTGGCTGGCTGGTGGTTTTGAATGGCACGTTCTGCCCCACCAGGATCTTGGCATCTTCATTGTCCAGGGTCAGCAGATTGGGTGTGGAGAGCACATTGCCAGCCTTGTTGTCCTCCAATGCCCGCGCCAGCATGCCCAGATTCAGGTAATCCTTACCGCCCAGGCTAATCTTGCCACGTGCCACGCCGACACTGAGGCCAGAAGCCGCACCCAAAGGGTTTTGCAGCACATTGAGGATATTCTTGCCGCCCTCACCAAAGTTGGTTCCACCAAAGCCCCGGTACGACGGAGCGCCATCCTTCAAACCATCGGCGGTCAACCATTGGAAACCGAACTCTGAAGTATCACCGGCGTTCACCTCTGCAATCAAGGCCTCCAGATAGACCTGTGCACGGCGCACATCCAACTTGTCGATCACCGCACGGATATTGCGATACACATAGTCAGGCGCGGTGATGATCAAGGAGTTGGTGGCCACATCCGCCTGGATCATCCCGCCTTGTGCGCCAGAGGCGCTGTTGCTGGCACTGCTGTTGGTCGCAACCGGTGATAAGGGAGAGCTGGGCATGCCACCCTGCATGGGCGCGCTGTTTTGAGACAGCCCTGAGCTGCTGCTAGACGACGCACTCGATGAAGTATCCCCCGTGATGATCGAACGCAAGGTCTGCGCCAATTTGGTGGCGTTGGCATTCTTCAGATACACCACATTGATATTACTGCCACTTTGCGCAGGCTGATCCAGCATCTCAACCAGCCGCCGGACATTTTGAGCAGTGGCTGAGGTTTCGCTACGAATCAGCAGGCTGTTGGAGCGTGGATCGGCGATCACCGAGCTTCGCTTGACCCCTTCCGCCCCCATGCCTGGCACCATCGGCTGGCCCGGAATGCCACTGGTGCCCAGCTCGGGCATCAAGCGTGCCAGAGTGCTCGCCACATCCAGTGCTGAGCTGTGTTTGAGCGGAATGGCAAAAAACTCCGCCGATGAGGGCTGATCGATGGAAGCGACGATCCGATTGATGCGCTTGATATTCTCAGCATAGTCGGTGATCACCAGCGTATTGGCATTGTTATACGCTGCAATCATGTTATTGGGCGTGATCAATGGCCGTAGAATCGGCACCAGCTGAGCGGCAGACTCATATTTCAACGGGAAGACCTGCGTGACGATCTTGTCACCAGTCACGCTCAGATTTTTGTCAGCGGTAACGCTGAAATGCTGCTTGGCATCAGCCTCGGGCACGATCTTGATCACACCGGTCGATTCCACTGCCGAAAAACCCTGCAAGCGCAATGACGAAAGCAGGATCGGATACACCAGATCCTTCGCAACCGGTGTGGATGAAACGATATTGATGGTGCCCTTCACCCGTGGGTCCAGTACAAAATTCTTACCCGAGATCAAGCCCACGGCCTTGACGGTCGATTCGATATCGGCATTGACAAAATTCAGCATCACCTTGTTTTCGTCCGCCGCAAAAGACAGAGACGAAGCAAACAGCGTGGCGGCCAGCAGAATGGGAAGTGTTTTTCTGATCATGATCGACCTTATGGTTGCAGCGTATAGTCCAGCATGGCCGGTCGACCATCGCGCAAGACTTCCAGTTGCACTTTGTTTTTCTGAGTAAATTCGTTGTAAACCAGCGCAATATCACCCGGTCGGCTCAACTGCGCGCCATTGATCTTGCGCAGGACATCGCCATCCCGCAGCTCCAGCGCGCTCACCAAGGCCTGCGCACTGCCACCAGTGATCCGGATGCCACCCTTGGGCTCGGGCTTCAGCCCGGTTGCCCACTCGGCCACATTTCCAGATTGAAGTGCATTCACCAGCACAGCCCGTGGTATGGTCAACACCAACGCACCACCCTCGCCATTGGATGGCAACACCTCATCTGGCATGCCAGGTTCGCGCACCCCCATCGGCATCCCCTGCCCTGCCCCGGCTGGCGATGCAGCACCGTCAATCACCAGGGCGGGCTTGGCATCCAGCTCGATGCGCTCACGACGGCCATTGTTCCGCACAATGACATGATCCGACGCCACCTCGATCAATGTCACACCGGGTTGGATCTCATCATCGATCGTCACTGCCACCTCTTTGGTACCCACGCCAGAAAACGTCGCCGCAGGTGCCTGGGTTGCCGTTCCGGTGATCACGCCACGCAACTTATAAGGTAGGCTGCTAGGCACGATCTGACCGTCATCGACATTGCCCAGCGGGCGGCCAAACATACCCGCGACCATGCTGAGATCCAACGTCGGCCTGGGCTGTGTGACCACCACCGGTGTAGCAGGTTTCACGGGCGCAGCAGATTGAGGCGTGATGAAACGCCATGTGATACTGGCGCCCAACCAAGCTATCAGGGCAATCAGCAGGATATTGATCAGTTTGAAAGGAATCTGCGTTTGTCGCATCAGGGTATGCTGGCTGAGCCAGTCGAGTATGTGAAGCCCGCCGCTTTGAACTGAATCAAACCGGCTCAGGCAAAAATGGGTTTGGCACCGGATTATACGAAACCCGCTTCAATATGTGCACTGGATACGCCACATCATATGTTGAACATCCCATGTCATCCCGCATTGCATTCAACACCTGCCAGCCACCTTGCTGATCAAGCGATCCGAGCCGACGATCCACGAGCAGAGCAGATCGCCACCACAGCGACGACAAATCCGGCACCAAGGCAGTATATCGAATAATGCTGTTAAGTGGTCGAGACCATACAAATGAAAACACGTTCAATACGCCTGACTGACGGCCCATCCAATCAGCTTGACCAACTTCTGCTGCCATGGCCATCACCAACAAGCAGAAACACAGGAATTCACCACCGACACAGCCACCCCACCCAAGCAATTGATTTTTAAAAACCTAGCAACCATGCGGCTTCGCAGCCCCCTACCACGCCCAACACGAGATGAAATTTTTTTGCAAAAGAGTGTTGACCCCTCCGACAAAGCATGATTAAATGCGCCCCTCTTCGACGCAACGGGCGCTTAGCTCAGTTGGTAGAGCGTCTGCCTTACAAGCAGAATGTCGGCGGTTCGACTCCGTCAGCGCCCACCAAGCCTTGCGTCAAGAACCGCTGCGGAGCGGTAGTTCAGTTGGTTAGAATACCGGCCTGTCACGCCGGGGGTCGCGGGTTCGAGCCCCGTCCGCTCCGCCAGCAACACTCATGTCTCTCAGCATGAAGCCGTTGCATTGTGACATTTGCAACGGGCGCTTAGCTCAGTTGGTAGAGCGTCTGCCTTACAAGCAGAATGTCGGCGGTTCGACTCCGTCAGCGCCCACCAGACAGCTTCTTGTTGACACCGCTGCGGAGCGGTAGTTCAGTTGGTTAGAATACCGGCCTGTCACGCCGGGGGTCGCGGGTTCGAGCCCCGTCCGCTCCGCCAAATCCCTCCTATTTCACTTTCAGATCCATATCGAACTCAGCTACTTTAGAGCATCCACGCACGCTGCTCCAGCGGCGCCAGCAATGCATTCCAATTCTCCAGCACGGCTATCGGATGGCAAATCCACCATACTTGAGGCCACTTGCCTCATATGAAAAAGCCCGCTTGCGCGGGCTTTGAACCATGGGCCGAGCCGATCAGCCGACTACTACGGCAGGCACATCTCGATTGACTGTCAACCTGGTGCTATAGGCAATTGTCTGCACCGGCAGACGACCGTTACTGAGCTTGCCTACCTTCTTGAAGACCGTGACCATCTTTTCCGGAGTCAATGTCACCACCGCATATCCTTGCGCATCGGTATCTGCATGCACAATCCAGGGGTTGAAGGCTTTCACATTGAAATCGAAGGTATTGACATCCCCCTTGTAAACCAAATCCGCCAAGGGAGCAAAGGTCGGGTTATCACTCACCACTGATTTGAAATATGACTGGAAGGAGTTGCTGGAGATCCCGGCTGTCACCAAATCCACCATTACGGGCGTGGGTGTCGCGGCATCGAAGTCGTCCATTACGCTCCCGGCAAAGAAGGCATGGATATCGCCCGTGATGGCCACGACATTCTTGACGCCATTCGTCTTCAGGAAGCCCATCATGTCCTTCCGCTCAGCATTGAAACCATCCCACTGGTCGGCATTCAAGATGAAATTGGATTTGAATGCGTCTGGCACTTGCACACCCAGCTGGGCCAGCGTCGCGAGATTCACCTGCATACGCAACAGCGATACCTCATTGACCCACACCTTCCAGGCTGCGGTAGAGGTCGCCATCTTTTGCTTCCACCACCCACGCTGCACTTCACCCAAGATGGATGTGGCGGCCAGCGGGAAGGGGCCGCCTGGCAGGCTGCCGGTCTGCGCAGTTGCAGCGGCCATTTTTTTTGCCTCAGCCCCCGCCAGATCAGACTGTTTCACAAAGTAGCGGCTACCCACCTCACCCAGCGGGGACAGGGTTTCTGGAATCACGTGATCGGTACGGAACAGGCGCTGATCCGTCACGATCAGATGCATCAGCTTACCGAACTGCAGATCGCGGAAATTGCTGATCTGTTTTGAGAAATCAGGCTGCGTGGCGTCGAAGGTCACATCCGCAGGCATGAATTCATACCAGGCTTGCGTGGCGGATTTGCGGCGATCGGTCTGCTGAGGATTGTCAGTGGTGTAGGTCTGGTGATCCCCCCAGCAATCATCACTGAATTCATGGTCGTCCCAGATTGCCACGAATGGGAACTTGGCATGCAGAGCCTGCAGGCGCGGGTCGGTGCGGTACTGTTTATACAAATAGCGGTAGTCGGCCAGCGTGGTTGCATACTTGCCCTTGCCAGACTTGCTCACCGTGCCATTGGGCAGTGTCAATGTGCTGTGTGCCCCTTCCACCGCGCCGGTCTGGAACGATTCACCCACTGTTTCATAGATGTAGTCGCCAAGATGCACGATGAAGTCGATGTCTTCATTCACCAACTCGTCGAATGCCGCCCAATGGTTCACTGACCAATCCTGACAGGAGACATAGGCGAATTTCAGGCTGGACAGATCGGCGTCAGCCTTGGGCGCAGTCTTGGTGCGACCAGTTGTGGAGGCATCATCACCTGCCACGAAGCGGTAGTAATAGGTGGTGGCGGGCTCCAGCCCCGTTACCTTGTGGCGGATGGTGAAGTCCCAGTCTGCCTTGGCCACTAGTGCGAAATCGACAATCAGATTGGCAAAATCTGCGGTTTTCGAGACCTGCACTTTGAAATTGATATCGGCTGCCGAGCCATCATTGCGCGTGACACGCGTCCAGAGAATGATGCTGCCTTCTTTCGGGTCGCCCGATGCCACACCTTGCGGGAAACTGTACACCTTACCTGCACCTGGCGCTGGCGAGCTGCCGCCATCGCTGCCACACCCTGTCAGGCCGGTCGTAGCCGCCGATACAGTGAGAAACCCACCGAATTTCAAGAACGAGCGACGATCCATTTTATTGACTCCTCCTGTTGGTAAACGTCGTTAACTGACACATCTTACCAAAAAAGACATGCAATCTACGTCAGTTTTGTTACATTTTGATCAAAAAAATTCGTAACCGAATCATTCGGATGGTTGCGGGTTACGACGGAAACGATACCGACTGGGCAGCGCCTGTCGGCTCAGATAATCGACAGACAACATTTCACCGCCCAGGCGCATGAACAATCGGTCCGACTCGCCTTGCGATGCCAACCACGCCAATAGCCGGGCCTCGCCCACGACCGTGTGCTGACTGGTGCAAAGCCAAGTGGAAACCGCCAAGAGATCACGTTCGTCCACCAATGCCAAGCCGAGCGGGGTATCAAGATACACACTCCCCTCCTCATCCAACACCACCGAGCCAGCCTTCACCACTTGCCCGGTGTGCGTCCGCCAGTCATTGCATTGGCTATCATCCAGCAGGCGAACCACCCACGGTGCGATATCAAGTGCGACATACACCTGTTGCGGCCCATTCTGGAAATAATAGTCACCATTGGGCGAACAGGCATAGTTTCGACCGATGAAGTCCACCAGCGCCACATGGTTGACCCGCTCCTGACGAACCCACCACTGGCCGCGGTGATCCAAACGCAACCAGCCGTAGACCGCAGGCACATTGGGCCACTTGGCCATCGCCTGTACAACGATGTCATCCATTGCAGTTTCAACTCATGCAGATTGATTCAGCACATGCAACGGTGGGGTCCGCAGCAGGCGTATCACACCAGGCAAGCCGGCCAGCATGACCGCCAGCGCCCCCCCACCCACCCCTAGCACCGGCAACAGTGGGTTGAGCTGATATGGCAGGTTCAACAACTTGACGCACACCACCCAACCCAATGCCCCACTCGCCAAGACAGCCACCGCACCAGCCAGTGCGCCGACGCTGGCAAACTCCGCCAATGCGGTGTGCAGCAACTGGCGGCGACTGCCCCCCAGAGTGCGCAACATGGCATTGTCGAATCGGCGCTCGTCCTGGGTGGCTGCCAACGCGGCATACAGCACCACCAGCCCGGCCACCAAGGTGAACAGGAACACGAACTGGACCGCTCCTGCAACTTTTCCGATGATGTCACGCACCTCTCGGAGCACATTGCCCACATCGATGACAGTCATATTGGGAAAAGCCCGCACCAGATCGCGCACCACTGCTTCCCGGTCTGCGGGCAGACGAAAACTGGTGATGTAGCTGGTGGGCTGATTGGCCAGCATGGTGGGGGGCGCCACCACAAAGAAATTGACATTGAAGGAGTCCCAGTTGACTTTGCGCAGGCTGGTGACCGGTGCGGTATAGCGAACCCCTGCGATATCAAATGTCAATCGATCGCCTAGTTTGATGCCCAGCTGCTCGGCCAAGCCCTCCTCCACACTGAACTGCGGTGTTTGATCTGTAGGCTGCCAGAACCGACCCGCCACCACCTGATTGTCAACCTGAGGTCGATCCGCCCAGGACAAATTGAATTCGCGCTCAGCCAGGTTTTTGGTCTTTTCGTCCTGATATTGATCGCCCTTGATCGGCTGATCGTTCCGACCGACCCAGCGTCCACGGATCATGGGGTACTGGATCGGTGCGGCCAGCTGGTTATGTTGCAGGAATTGCGCCAGTGTCGTGCGCTGTTCCGGTTGGATATTGATGATGAATCGATTGGGCGCGTCAGGCGGCACGGATCGCTGCCAGGACTGCAATAGGTCACCCCGCACCAGCGTCAAAGTCAACAACGCCATCAAGCCCAATGACAAAGCGACGATCTGCACCACTGCCAAGCCCTGGCGACGATACAGATTGGCCACCCCAAAACGCCAGGTGATACCTGCCCGACGGTTGAAACGCCGCAGCAGGCGCATCAATCCCCAGCCCGCAGCCGCAGCCAATGCGATCCCGCCGACGAATCCAGACAATACATAGGCGGCCAGCTTGGGCTCACCGACCTGCCACCACAGCAAGGCAATCAACAACCCACCGCCTGCAAGATACATGGCACGCGTCCGGGTACCGCCAGACACCTCCCGTCGTAACACGCGTAGTGTCGGTGTCTTTTTCAACTGCAACAGAGGTGGCACAGCAAAGCCAAACAGCAATAACGCCCCGACCAACCAACCTTGCACCCCTGGCAACCAATGCGCCGCAGGTAATGCACGATCAACCATCCCCGCCAGCATATCGACCAACACATGCTGTGCAGCAAAGCCGATGGCTACACCAGCCACGCCAGCCAAGGCAGCCAGGCAGGCAAACTGCCCGACGAACAATCTGAAGATGGTTGCCTGACTGGCACCAAGGCATCGCATCATCGCCACCGGGTTCAAATGCCGCTCGATATAACGCCGGGTCGCCAAACCAATGGCCACACCAGCCAAGGCCACGCTGGATAATGCCGCCAGCCCCAGAAAGCGCTGCGCCCGCTCCAGCGCATTGCGCACCTCCGGGCGAGCATCCTGCACGGTTTCCAGGCGCTGGCCGCGACCGATCTGCGGTTTGATTGCATCTCGAAAAGCGGCAACCTGCTTGCCCGTACCCGCCACCAACAGGCGATAGCGCACACGGCTGCCCGTCTGGATCAACTGTGTCGCAGCAAGATCAGCCTGATTGATGATCACTCGTGGCATGAAATTGAATATATCGATAGCCGCGTCAGGCTCCCGCTCGATACGCTCGGCAATACGGAAGGAGGCCTCGCCCAGCTGCACCTGGTCACCTATCTTGGCATTGAGCCGCAACAGGAGGCGCTCATCAGCCCAGAGCGTGCCTGCTGCTGGGATCTGCCCGGCTTGGTGCACCTGGGATGCAGTACCCAGCAGAAAGCGCCCACGCAAGGGGTAGCCTGCGGAGACTGCTTTGATCGATGCAATCTGCGTGCCCTCGCCTGACAACACCATACTAGGAAAGATGGTGGTATGCGCCAGCTTCAGCCCTGACCCGGTCGCCAGCGCTTGCCAGGCGGGCGGGATCGGCTTATCGGCACTGACAACCAGATCTGCACCCAACAGATCATTGGCCTGCTCGGTCAGGGCGCGCTGCATCCGGTCGGTGAAAAAACCAACGCTGGTCATGGCTGCCACGGCAATCACCAGCGCCAACATCAGCACATTCAATTCGCCCGCGCGCAGGTCGCGCCGCAGCATCCGCCACGCCAACCGTCCAGTTTGGAGCCAAGTCATGACGCGTCATCCTCGACCACGCGCCCTGCCGCGATGCGCACATGGCGATGGCACCGCTCGGCCAATTGCGGGTCATGCGTCACCAGCACCAGCGTGGTGCCCTGTTCGCGATTCAGCGAAAACAGCAGTTCGACAATCTGCTGGCCGGTTGCGGTGTCCAGATTGCCAGTCGGCTCATCGGCAAACAACAGCCGTGGGTTGCCAGCAAAGGCTCGCGCCAATGCCACACGCTGCTGCTCCCCCCCTGACAGCTGCTTGGGATAATGCGTCAATCGCCCCCCCAACCCCACTCTACCCAGCCACTCCCTGGCGGTTTTCTCGGCGTCTGGCTTGGCCGCCAGCTCCAAGGGCAACATGACGTTTTCCAACGCGGTCAAAGCCGGTAACAGCTGGAATGACTGAAATACAAACCCGACCAGCTCCCCTCGCAAACGCGCCCGGCCATCTTCATCCAAGGCGGACAACTGGGCATCACCCAACCAGACATCGCCAGATGTCGGCACATCCAGCCCGGCCAACAAACCGAGCAAGGTCGACTTACCCGAGCCAGACGCCCCTATAATCGCCAACGACTCACCCTGTGCAATGCTCAGGTCAATGCCATGCAGTATTGTCAACTGCTCATCAGCCATCGGCACTTGCTTGACCAGCTGATCGGCCCTCACAATCAACTGATTCCGGATTGCGGATTCCACAGAGGATGCAACATTCATGTCACGTTTCATACCTATACCAATCATCAAGGACACTCATCCCAGTCCCGCATCATCAGGCCACCTCATGCCGTCCATGCGTCAAATCGCCCTAAGCGGATGGTCATCCCTTGCTCGCCTGCTCACCAGGCGCCACTCTTTCAAGCTGCGCTGGCTGATTGCCTGCTGGCTGATGCCATTGGCAGCCCACGCCGCACCCGTGATCTTGGTGTTCGGCGATAGCCTGTCCGCAGGTTATGGGCTGACACAACAACAAAGCTGGGTCGCGCTGCTGGGCCAAAAACTGGCACCAGCATATCAGGTCATCAATGCCAGCGTCAGCGGCGAAACGACGGCGGGTGGACTCTCCAGGCTGGATGCGGCACTGGCGCAGCACAAACCTGCCATCGTGGTATTGGAGCTGGGCGCCAATGACGGCTTGCGCGGCTTGCCGCTGAAGCTCAGCAAACGCAACCTCGGCAGCATGATCGATAAAGCCCGCCAGGCCAAGGCCAAGGTGCTGCTGGTTGGCATGCAGCTGCCCCCCAATTTCGGCAAATCCTATTCCCAGCAGTTTGCAGGCATGTACTCGGAACTGGCCCAAAGCCATAAAGTTCCACTGCTGCCCTTTCTATTGGATGGATTTGCAGACAAGCCGGAATGGTTTCAAAACGATATGATCCACCCCACCGCCGCCGCCCAACCGCACATTGCCAACACTGTCGAGCGGGCACTGAAACAGGTGAAATAGACCATCTGGGTGCCAAATAGGCGGCGAGGCAGGAAAGAGCAGGCTACGGCAGGCCCTTGCTGGGCCGCCGGCACAGCTGCCTACTCCCAGGCTGGCCCTGCACCGCTGGCGTAGCGGACTGGATCGACCAACCCGCCCCCCATCGAGGCCGATACAAACAACCCGCGCCAACCACACCCACCACAAGGCCCGCCGGCAGCATTCTAGAAAAATGACATATTGAATGGATTGCCTGACTTGTCACGAAGCTGCGACAACGCACCAGTCGCCTTGCCCTTGACCTGATCAGGCAATTTGACAAAGGATGCACTGCTGACCGCGGCGTCGCCATTCATAAAGCCACGCACAAAGAACTCGGCCAGCACATCGCCTCTGGCCTTGTCCAACACCTTGGGCACCAGGACAAATGTACCGGTCACGATCGGCCAAGCGTTGTTGCCCTGCCGGTTGATCAACAGCTCGTCGAAATCCCCTTTGGTTTGCCAAGCGCTACTGAGCACCGCATCTGTGATACTGCTTACCGACGCCTTGGCTGCCTTGCCTGCGGCGTTGACGAGCCGCACATCCACCAGCCCAGACTCGACCACCGCACCGAAATCGACATAGCCGATTGCGCCCTCCGTCGCCTTCACCGATGCCGCCACGCCAGCCGTGCCCTTCACCTGCACCGCCCAGCTCGGCCATTTGACACTGAAGCCAGCCCCGAAATTACCTTTCCAATCGGCGGACATACGAGACAGGTACTCAGTCAGCACAAAGGTCGAGCCCGAGCCATCGGCGCGCACCACCAATTTGATGGGACGAGAGGGCACCTTTTCATTTTCATTGAGCGCCAAGATGGCTGGGTCTGCCCATTCGACAATCTTGCCACTGAAGATTTTGGCCAACACCTCACCATTCAACTTGATCTGGCCAGGCTTGACCCCTGGCAGGTTGACCACCGGCACCACCGCCGTCAAAGCCGTCGGGAAGGCAATCACTCCTGCCTTGGTAAGCTCTGCAGCGGGAGGCAGCGCATCTGTCGCGCCAAAATCCACTTTTCCACCTTTTGCCGACTCGATGCCTTTGGCTGAGCCGGCAGGATCGAATTTCAATGTATGTCCACCATTTTTCTGGATGGATGCTGCCCATTTCGAGTACAGCGGCGCAGCGGCAGATGACCCCACCGCTGACAGCTCCAAGGCCATGACCGGCCCACCCAGGCACCCCATCAAACCGATATACCCACCCAGCAACCAACCCCGCATGACGCCTCCTCATCACTTTGTTGTGCGGCAGCCTATCCCAGACACCACATCCAGCCAATCATACATACGAATTGATCATGCCAGACAGGCGAGAGCCGCCACCGACTTGCTCTTGGTGCAAGTCGAAATGAACCCCACCAACACTGAAATACTTTTTCATACTAGGTTTTGTTGACACGATTGCAAATAGATTGCGGCATTGCGCAATGAGAGCCGACCAGCCGGACAGCTGTTGACTGAGCCGGATCGAGCGTAGTGACAGGTGCTCGCAGACATATCTGCATTGGCTTGATCGGGGCAAAAAAAAACCGGGTCACATGACCCGGCCCAATTGTTGGATGGTGAGGGGAACCTGATGATCAGAAGAATGACACAGGCAATGGCTGGCCGCTCTTGTCGCGGATGGAGGCCATGGTGTTGGTAGCCTTACCTTGCACGGCCACCGGCAACGAGGCATAGGAAGAAGAATTCGCCGCACGATCACCCGACACAAAGCCACGGATGAACAGTTGCACAGCAGCAGAAGTGCGCGGTACGTTTTCCGCCACTTTGGGCATGACGGCAAACATCGCCATGGCGATCGGCCAGCTGCCTGAACCACGCATATTGGTCAGTTTCTCATCAAAATCGCCCCGGCTTGGCCAGGTGCTATTCTGCATCGCCTCAACGAATGCATTCGGGGTGGCGCGTACAAACTTGCCCGCTGCATTTTCCATGCGAACATCGGTCAGGCCCTGCTCAAGAGCAATACCGAAGTCGACATAGCCGATTGCACCTTCCGTGCTTTTCACCGCTGCGGCCATCTCCGCCGAGCCCTTGACAGCCGTGGCGCCAGCCATCCACTTGACGGTATAACCCGTGCCGAAATTAGACTTCCACTCTGGCGAGGTTGCCGACAGATAGTGGGTCAGATGCTGAGTAGAGCCAGAATTGTCGCCCCGCACAATGACTTTGATCGCTCTGGAGGTCAAGTGGCTGTTTTCGTTCAAAGCCAGGATGGCGGGGTCTGCCCAGTCGGTGACCTTACCACTCATGATGCGCGCCAGCACATCTGCATTCAGGCGCAGCTGACCGCCCTTTACCCCTGGCAGGTTGACGACCGGCACCAAGCCTGAAATCACGGTCGGAAATGCCACCAGGCCGATCTTGTTCAGCTCTGCGCTACTGGGTGGTGCGTCGGTCACGCCGAAATCAATCTTACCGCCCCGGACTGCCTCAACCATCTTGACCGGCCCCATGGTCTCGTACCGCAGACTATGGCCACCATTTTTCTGCCAACCGTCCGCCCATTTGTTGTAAATGGTTCCGGCAGCGGAGGCGCCAGCTCCCATCACTTCCACAGCTGCCACTGGCTGAGCCATGCTCAGTGAAACCAAAACTGCCGCAACAGGCACTAAACGACGAACAATAGACACTTTAAACCTCAATTCGATCAATCACGATTCCGCTGTCGATTCAGCATGACAGCACATGCATTACATTTGCATGAATCGTAGCAAAACACACATCATCAAAAAAGCATGATCATCAAATTTTTCCTACCTATTAAATTCATGAAATCAAACAAAACTCAATCAATAATCAATATATAACAAATACTTAACTAACAATCTTAAACACCAATAATACATATTAACAGCGTTAAATTTATGCGTAATTCTACCTACAAAATACGCACATGTACCGAAAAGGAAAATGATTTACCAACAAGGAATTGACACCACATTGATGATGCATGGGAAAGGTGGCGCGTGAATGATCAGACGAGGAGAGGATGGGGGAGCGGGCGGCGATCAACGCCTCAGGGTACTGGCGGTGGGGCTGCGGCCTCGATGCCTGCGCGGTAGGTGGGGTCGTCGGTAAATCCGGAATACCGTTGACACGGTGTCTGCATGGATGAAGCCCTGTCAACGGCACACCGGATCAGCTGTGGTTACCGCCCACAG
The DNA here is from genome assembly GCF_014202905.1 of Chitinivorax tropicus. NCBI lineage: Bacteria > Pseudomonadati > Pseudomonadota > Betaproteobacteria > Chitinivorax > Chitinivorax tropicus. The sequence goes on from NZ_JACHHY010000018.1 coordinate 15,737, forward strand.
TACAGCAAGACACTGCGATTTTCGTGTGCAGTTGCGCTTCTTCGCTCATTTCCGCACAGATAAATGACATTCAGGACTTTGCGTATGCCGGGCGCCGGATCACCACACAGGTCGTTACTCACCTTGATGCTGACGGACAGCTGGCCATTGGCTCTTTCCGCCAATACATCGGTTGCATCACACTGGCGGTTGCCGTCGCCATACTCCGCTTGCATCACGCTGATCAGGTAGGTCGGACGGCGATCGTCCTGCCAGCGACTACCCTCATTCATCTGCATGCCGCGACGACGGCCTTCTTCGTAACCGCGATCGTACCCACGGCGATAGCCTTCGTCATAGCCGCGCTGGTAATCACTGCCTGCCCATGCCGATGCCACCGAAAGCAGCGCTGTCATCATCATCAGCCATTGTCCCTTTGGTCTTGCATTCAAGATTTTCACAATCCTTCTCTCTGTTTTATTTCATCTGTCGTTGTCTGACCTGCTCAAACAGACACACCGCTGTGGCAGCGGCCACATTCAGCGACTCGATCCGACCGGGCATCGGAATACGCACCCGAGTCGTCGTCAGCGCCATCAATGCTTGCGATACACCTGCGCCCTCGTTCCCCATGATCCAGGCAACTGGGCCGGTCAAGTCAACCGCATACAATGATCGGCTTTCCGCCAGTGACGTGGCGACAACCTGACCATCAAACTGGCGGATGACCTCCGCCAGCGCTGCCTGCTCGTGGATGGCCAGTACCCAGTGCCCACCCATGGCGCCACGCAACACCTTGGGCGACCAGGCATCCGCGCAGTGATTGGACAGATAGACTGCCTCCACCCCTGCAGCCGCTGCCGTCCGCAATATGCCCCCCACATTCAATGGGTCTTGAATGTCATCCAACAACAGAATGGTCTGGTAATGCGCTGGCTGAGGCACCGGCACGGCAATCACCGCCACCAGGCCCACGCCAGGCTGGATATCGAACAACTGACTGAACAACGCATCCGACACCAGCAGGTGTTTATCCACCCGCTGCGCCCACAGTGCAGCCACCTCCGGGTGTCCCAGTGCGGACTCCGCAGCGACCAGCCAGGCGGGCGTCCGCCCGGTGTCACACCAGCTTTGCACCAGATGGATGCCCTCCAGCACCGCAACGCCGCTTTTCCGGCGCTCTCGGGCGGATTCATGCCATTTGACCAATTGTTTGATTTGGGAATTCTGACGGGAAGCAATAGCGTCCATGATGACCAATACCACAAGCAAGGCCGCTATTGTCCCTGTTGGCCGCCAGGACGGCAACCTCCGTTGCCACCTGTGGGCCGGGTTCCACTGGCATCGTTTTCATTTACAGTGTGAAATCAAGCCCGAGGCCCTGTCAGCATGCTTCTCCGGCCAGCACCGAGGCGTGTTTTGCCGACCACACCAAACACTGCTGACGACAGATGAAACCTTACCAACAGGGCCTTGTACCTCAGCGGATGCTGGGCAGGATCAGCGTGGATTGGGTATGGCCATTGAACACCAGCCGCTTGTCAAGATAGCCATCAGACGGGTGAGCATACAGGCTGTCACGGGTATCCAGCACCACCGCCACCCGGTGGCCCGCGGGCACATCATAGGCCGTGGCGGAGAACTCGATGGGGAAATCCAGCACCGCACCAGGCCGGGCATCCACCACGGTGCGCACGCCATGGGTGATCAGCTTGCCAAAGCCCAGGCCATCGACATCATACAGATAGGCAACCAACTGGGCTTGCGGCTGGGATGGCTTCAACTTCAAGGTCAGCTTGGGTATGCCTCTCAGCCGCAAGGCATCACGCAACCATGGCCCCTCATAACGCACTCCCTGGCCACGATGCACCGAGGGCAGCCAATTGACGATAGGAATATTGGCGGACTCGGCCAGTGTCGAGAAGATCGGGATCGGCCCGCTGGTGGCGGTGGTGTCGGCGGCATTGTCGATCCAGTCATCCGCCGTCTGCTGATTCGCTGTGCTGGCCAGCTCGCCCACGCCGCCCTTCCAACACCAGCAGCTCAGATCCCAGCGCACCGCCCCACGGGGATGCAGGTAGTAGGTATGATCGAGCACATTGCTGGCGGGGTAGTCGTCGAACGAGTCACGCGCCCGGCTGAATTTGACCTCCATCGTCACCTTGGGCTCATCCACGATCCCGTTGGGCTCGCCCTTCAGCCAGTAGTCGAACCATCGATGAGCCTGGTCATAGATGTAATTGTCTGCCCCCAGCAATGCCCCTGGCACCTCGGTCACCGCGTGGATGCCTTGATTGACCAATAATTTCTTCGGGCCGGTCAGGCGGCGGAACATCTCCAGGGAGGAATTGGGGGTGAACAGGTCATCCTGAAAATTCTTGCTGATGAAAACCGGCGCCTGTCGGGCATTCAGCATCGGCACATATTGCAAGGGCGAACGGATTCTCGCCCATACGCGGATTTCATCGATCTTCGACTTGGGCGTGCGCGGCTCCTTCAGCGCAGCGGCATAAGCGGGCACGATAGGATTCAGGCGACCAAACAACTTGCCTGAATTCACCAGCAGATCGGACCAGGTCTGGTTGGCGGTGTCGGCGCCGTACAGCTCATCTTCCAGATTGCCCCAAGTTGACAGCGCCGCAGCCGTCTTCAGGCGCGGCTCCTGCGCCAATGCAATCAGCGAGATGCCAGAACCATAGGAAATCCCGCTGATACCGACATTTTTCATATCCACCGGCGCGTGGGCCTGCAACCAATCCAAGGCCGAGGACACGTCACGGATATCCTGCGGCCCAGCCACTTCGACCTGACCCTCCGATTGCCAGAAACCACGTGTCGAGTAGCTGTAGACTACATAGCCATCCCTGGCCAGGCGGGCGGCCTGCCCTAGGTATTCAAAATCGGCCAATGCCCAGCTGTTGACCATGATGATGGCCGGAAAGCGTTGGTCCACACGGGTGATGCGCGGCAGAAACACATTCGCGGTCAGCTTTGCGTCATCAAACGCTGTCAGGGTCAGCTTATTGACCCAACATGTGCCGTCGATCGGTGAAATCTTGCCTGGGTTGACGATAGGGCTGACGAATTTCTCGCCGGGTTTCACAGGCTGGCAACTGATCATCGCCTGAGCAGGCGTAAGTGACAAGACGAGGCCAAGCCCCGCCAGCAGCGCGGACCATTGCATATTCCCTCTCCTCTGTTGAGTTGACTGTTTTTGTGGTGTTGGATGAAGTACGGCTGAATACCTCACCGCCTTCCCGCTCTGAAAATAGAGCTATTGCACTACAATAATCGCCCCCATGGCGAGTGTCAAACCCAGGCATTAAATTCGATTTTTGAGATATTTAATGCGCAAAAAACACCGAGCAACGGGATGACCAATCAGCACACGCCTCGACAGCGGCCAATTGATTGATATGGAGGGAATTCCACAACGAGAAAATACATGCCAAAAATCAAATATTAAAAATCAGAAACACTGCGACTCAATCCACCTGCTGACCAAGCGCTGTGGAAGCAAAGTCGTAGGCAACTCACATCGACTTACCCGCCAAGTGCCCCAGGCCTTCACCTGCCAGCATGGCCAGTTGTTTGAAGGCTTGATAACTGGCTTCATCGAGTTGATTGGTGGTTGAACGCCGATCGGCATAGAGCAAACCAACCGGCTTGTTGTGGACAAAGATGGACATCACGAAGAAATCACCATTGCCAATACATTGCCGCATGGCAGCAGGCAGCATTGGCTCAAGCTGGGCTTGATTGGCAGAGGAAAGCCACACACCGGATGTCTTCTGCATCAGCTTGTACAGCAGATGTGGCTGATCCAGATCGAATGCAAAACGTGCGAGCGGCTCTTGGTTGGTAGCACCGATCACGTATCGCGCCTTGACTTGCCGCTGCCCCCCCGCCATCAGCGCAAATACCACGCGCGCCAGGCCGATACCATCGTGCATGCCTCGAATCACCAACCCCATCATTTCATTGAAGGTCAGCGTCCCATCCAGATGGCTGCGGATCTGCTTCACCACCTCTTCATAAATGGCCTTGGATGGTTTGATCGGCTCGGCAACCGCCTGGGAGGGAACGTTGGGTGGTGGTATTGGCGCAGCAGCCGGTGTGGGTGGAACACCCCTTGCAGGCTGCGGGCGTGGCCACGCACCGGGGAGCATCGGCAGCCAATTGGCGGGCGTTGGGCACTGTGGATAAGGCCAAGTGCGGGCCAAGGCCAGCAAGACCCGCTGGATTCGGGCCAGCACCTGATCGGGCTCGATTTTCAGCATGCCCGCCACCATGGCCAGATCATCAGGCAAGGCTGGGTGCTGCCAGCCTGCTTCAATGTGTCTGACAAGCAGGCAGGCGCATTGCACGACACTTGCCCGCAGGTTGGCGCGCTGCTTGACATCATTCAGCTCCGTCAACAAGGCGGGCAACGACCATTTGGCAAACAATGCTTGATTCAATGCTGTCAGCGTACAGCCGAGTTTTTCCTGTTGCAGCTTCGGGTCATCGAGTGGCGCATCGAACCAGGGCTGCCATCCCTTCTGGACGGCTGGCTCATGGTGCAACATCAGGCAGCCAGCAAGGTTGTGCAACAAAGCAGCCACTTCGACCTCGTCAGGTTTCACATCGACACGTGCAACCGACCAGTCAAATGCCAACTCCGCAGCCATGCGGCAGCGCAAGATCTGCTGCAATACCTGTGCCATGGCCGCTGGCTGCTGCCCATAGCGCTGTTCAATCGTCGGCAGCTGCCCCATCTGCTCGACAAACCGGCGTGTGCCAAGCAGGGCCACGGCAGCCTCCAGGCTGACCACCTCGGCAGCCACGCCGCTTTTACGTCGATTATTGACTGCCCGCAGCAGATGCGCAGCCAGCATCGGGTCTTGCGCCGCGAGCTTGGCCAGCTGATTGGGCGATACCCGGTCGATCTGATCCTTCAGGCGTTGTATGGTTTGCGCGGTCGCCCCCATGATCGGCGTGGAGACCGTGTGCCAGCGAGCGACCCATCCTGCTGCATCCAAGGTTCCCGTCATGGCTCACCGGTACCAGATCAACAAGCGGGAACGATGCCAGTCACCGGTTTCGATGACCTGATCCGGCGTCACGTCGGGCACATCAAAGCTGTTACTGATGAACATGCTGCCGGGGCGCATCTCGGCCTCCACCTTTTGCCACACCTGCGCCATTGGCGCGGGCGACAGGTATGCATACACAATGTCATAGCGCGACCAGTCCAGCTGATTGAAATCCTGCTGCAACCATTGCGCTGGGCTGGCCAGCCATCTCAACCGGCAGCGCCCGATCAGCCAGGGCAGCCAGGCACGCTCAACACCCGCACACCGCCAATCAGGTCGGGCCTGCTGCACTTGATTCAACACACCGCCCAGGCCCGCACCGACATCCAGGAACTGCAAAGCGGGCTGTGTGGGTAAAACCGTCAACAGCTGCTGGCAGGTGGTCTGGCTGCTGAGAAACAAGGGCACCCGGCTCCCTACCCCGCCCCCATAGACCAATACCAATACAGCAAAGATCAAGGCAGGTAGCCAGGCAGGCCATTGCCAAGACAGCATGAGCCACAGCAGCGGCCAGAAAGCGGCCTGAATCCCCCACCACCAGCTGGGCAGGCCCACACGATGGCTGGCCAGGGCGGACCAGCCGCCTTGAAAAAGCGCCATGCTCAGCCACGACGGTGCGCCTCCCAGCCACGCCATCAGCCAGATGGATATCCAGGTCAGCGGAAAAACCAACACCTGCAGCACAAGCGCCTGGATACTGACCGGCACCCTCCCCCACCAATGCATGCGTGACAGACTCAATGACATGGCCGCCTTAATGCCCAGGTGGCTGCTTATCAGCCGGTTCGTTGGCGAATTTGGCAGCCGGTGTCTCGCCCTCCGCACCGGGCTTGTTGGCATCGACAAATGCCTTGGCCTCCATCACCTTGCCGCTTTCCCGCACGATATTCTGTTCTGTCTCAGCATTCAGCACAGTGATGCTGATACGGCGATTGATGGGGTTGTAGATGTCCGCCGTATCAAACGGTGTGGCCGCCGCCAAACCTACCACCCGGATGATCTTGTCGTCCTTGATGCCCCCGGCAATCAGCTCGCGACGGGAAGCATTGGCCCGGTCAGCAGACAACTCCCAGTTACTGTAGCCACGATCCCCGCCCGAGAACGGTGTGGCATCGGTGTGGCCAGACAGGCTGATACGATTGGGCACCTCGTTCAACAACGCTGCAATCTCGTGGATGATCTCTGCAGCGTAGGATTTCATATCCGCCGAGCCAGAATCGAACATCGGCCTGTTTTTCTCATCGACAATCTGAATCCGCAACCCTTCGGCAGTCATGTCGATCAATAACTGATTTTTGAATTGCTTCAACGAATCTTTTTTCTCGACCAGCTTCTCAACCCGCTGCTTTAAATCCTGCAGCATCTGGGCCTCGCGCTTGGCGCGATCGGTATTCACGTTCATTGCGCGCTGCCGGGGCAGGTCGCCGCGTTTGACTTGACCTGATGTCCGGCTCAGGTCTTCGCCCCCACCCGGCACCAGGCTGGTGGCGTCCCCCGAGCCCGAGCCGCCAGACAAGGCAACTTTCAGCGGGTTCTTGAAATAGTCGGCAATGCCTTTCAAGTCACCCTTGGCCGTGGAGCCCAACAGCCACATCAACAGAAAGAACGCCATCATCGCTGTCACGAAGTCAGCGTAGGCGATTTTCCAAGCCCCGCCATGGTGGCCCCCGCCACCCTTTTTGATCTTCTTGACGATAATGGGCCGTTGCGAATCATCGCTCATGCGTTACCCCCGGTTGCATGGCCAGCTGGCTTATTTTCCTTTGGCATTTTTCACGTGCTCTTCCAGCTCTTTGAAGCTTGGGCGATCGACTGCATCCATGGCTTTGCGGCCAAACTCCACCGCCACCTGTGGTGCGTAGCCATTCAGGCTGGCCAACAGAATGGTTTTGATGGTCACATAAACCCGGGTGGATTCGTTCGCCTTGATTTCGAGCACCTTGGCCAAGGGCCCCACAAAACCATAGGCCAGCAAAATACCCAGAAACGTTCCGACCAGTGCATGGGCGATCAGAATGCCCAACTCCGCCGGAGGCAGGCCCACGTTCTCCATGGTGTGTACCACACCCATCACCGCCGCCACGATACCGAATGCGGGCAAACCATCCGCCAAGGTGGTGATTGCGTGGGAAGGCTCCAGCTCTTCATGGTGATGGCCCTCGATTTCGATATCCATCAGGTTTTCGATCTCAAAGGCATTCAGATTGCCCCCCACCATCAACCGTAAATAATCTGCGATGAAATCGGTGACATGGTGATCATGCACGATCGACGGGTATTTCGAGAATATCGGGCTACCCTCTGGGTTCTCCACATCACCTTCGATCGACATCAGCCCCTCTTTGCGCACTTTTGACAACAGCTCGAAATGCAGCGCAAACAGATCCATATAGAAGGCTTTGTTGAATGGTGACCCTTTGAAAATCTTGGGTAGCGCTTTCATTGTCAATTTCAGCGGTTTTCCACCGTAAGCCACGATGAATGCGCCAATCGCGCCACCAAAGATCATGACGACCTCCAGTGGCTGCCACAAACCAGCCAAATGACCACCTGCGGCCGCATAACCACCAAAAATCATGGCGCACGCCACCACATAACCGATGATGACAAACATGTGAGTGAATTCCTCTTGATGTCGGGCCGGCCTCAAGCGGGCCACGAACAAGCCGCATCAGCTTCTATGATTAAACCATCAGCCGCAGCTTGTCCAGCCGGAAATCATTACCTGTAGCCGCATCAGGTCTTTTGAGACAGCCATCGGCGGGCTGTTGGGACGGCGGAAATGGGGCAGCCGAGTCACCCATTGCCACCCGATGTCAGGTGCCTAGATGGCCGGCTGATCTCCATGTGATCAGAACAGACTGCCTTGCGCCTGACCCAGCACGGCTTTGACCGGCGCATAGCTGCGACGGTGGACGGGGCTGGCACCATGCAGCTGCAAGGCCGCCATATGGGCCGGGGTGGGGTAGCCCTTGTGCTGGTCGAAACCATATTGCGGATAAGACGCGTGCAGAGCCAGGCATTCCGCATCGCGGGCTGTCTTGGCCAGTATGGATGCTGCCGAGATCTCAGCCACCAAGGCATCGCCTTTGATGATGGCCCGAGCAGGCCAGGACAACTTGGGTGTCCGGTTGCCATCCACTTGCACCTCGTCAGGCGTCACATTGGCCGCCACCTGCATCACCGCCCGTTGCATGGCCAGCATAGTGGCCTGTAGGATATTGAGCTGATCGATCTCAGCCACATCGGCCTTGGCGATCGCCCAAGCCAGTGCCTGGGATTTGATCTGTATCGCCAGCGCATCACGTTTGGCTTCAGTCAGTTTTTTGGAATCCGCCAGACCAACGATGCCATGATCCGGCCCCAAGATGACTGCCGCAGCATACACCGCACCAGCCAGTGGCCCGCGGCCTGCCTCGTCCACACCACAAATCAACATGATCAGGCCTCAATGCGCATGCGGCAGGTAGGCGGCAATCGCCTCGGCGGCGCGCTCCGCCGTCCCCTGTCGCAAGGTCAGGTGGATATCCATGAACTTGGCCTGCAAGCCATCAACGACCCGATTGTGGTCCAGCATATTGGTCAGGGCCTGGGCCAGATTGGCTGGCGTGGCATCATCCTGCAGAATCTCCGGCACCACGAAATCACCCGCCAACACATTGGGCAGACCAATGTAAGGGAGGTACTTGCGATGCCACATCAACCGGTAGGTCAGCGGTGACACCTTGTAGGTGATGACCATGGGCCGCTTCAGCAACGCGGTTTCCAGCGTGGCTGTGCCAGAGGCCACCAGGGCAACATCAGCAGCAATCAATGCATCGTGCGCATGGCCGAACATGATGCGCAATGGCAATGCCTGCGCCTGTAGGCGATAAAGGGTTGCCTCGAACAAAGCGCGGGTTTCACGGCTGACCAATGGCACCAGGAACAACACATTTGGCACCTGCTCCGAAAGCAATTTGGCAGTGTTGATGTAGGTTTCCGCCAGCGCAGCCACTTCGCTCTGCCGGCTGCCCGGCAGCAGGGCAATCACACGGCAGGCCAGCGGGATATCCAGCTGCTCGCGCATGGCGGCCAGGTCGGGCACCAGGGGCATTTCATCCGCCAACGGGTGCCCCACATAGGTCACCGGGATGCCCGCTTGTTGATACAGCGGCGGCTCCATCGGAAACAGCGCCAGCATGTGCGATACGCAGGCCTTGATCTTTTTGATACGCTCACCCCGCCAAGCCCAGATCGATGGGCTGACGTAGTGGATAGTAGTCACACCCTTGGCTTTCAGCGTGCGCTCCAAGCCAAGATTGAAATCCGGCGCATCGATGCCGATGAATACATGGGGGCGATCCGCCAGCAGCTGATCAGTCAGGTCACGCCGAATCCGCAGGATGGCACGCAGGTTTTTCAAGACCTCGACATAGCCATTGACGGCCAGCGTTTCCATCGGAAACACACTCTTGAGCCCGACCCCCTGCATTTTCGGCCCGCCGATGCCAACAAATTCCGCATCGGGGAAACGGGCTTTCAACGCACGGATGAGGTGGGAACCCAGCAAATCACCCGACGCCTCGCCCGCCACCATGGCGATTTTGATGCGCGACTGCGCGGCAAACAATTGGTCAGCCATTTATCGGATGATGCCCCGCTCGGAGCCCATGATGAAATCCAGAAACAATTGAACCGCCGGCTCGCCCCGGGCCATCTCTGCAAGCTGCATCTTGGCCTCATCCAGCGATAACCCCTGGCGATACAACACCTTATAGGCGCGCTTGATGGCCATGATCGATTCCGCGCTGAAGCCACGACGCTTCAGGCCCTCAGAGTTGATACCGTGCGGCCCTGCTCGGTTGCCCGCTGCAGTGATATAGGGTGGAACATCCTGCGTGACAGCAGCAGTGAACGCAGTCATGGCATGCGCCCCGATCTTGCAGAACTGATGCACGCTGGTGAACCCACCGAGAAACACCCAGTCCCCCACGTGCACATGCCCTGCCAGGGTGGTGTTATTGGCAAGAATGGTTCTGTCACCGATCTGGCAATCATGTGCAATGTGGACATAGGCCATGATCCAGTTATCCGACCCGATACGAGTGACGCCACCATCTTGCACCGTGCCCAGATTGAAGGTGCAGAATTCACGAATGGTATTGCGATCACCGATCTCCAGGCGCGTGGGCTCGCCTGCGTATTTTTTGTCCTGCGGAGCCGCTCCCAGCGAGGCAAATTGGAAGATATGGTTGTCACACCCAATGCTGGTATGGCCTTCGATGACCACATGGGGGCCGATTTCAGTACCCTCACCGATCGAGACATGCGGGCCGATCACGCTATACGCGCCGATCTTGACGCCCTCGCCAATCTGCGCACCGTGTTCGACAATTGCGGTTGGATGAATCAATGTACTCATTTAGCAAACTTCCCTGCCTGCAACCATGATGTCGGCCTCAGCAGCCAATTGGTCGCCCACTTTGGCTTTGGCTGTGAATTTCCAGATACCACGCGCCTGCCGCACCAACTCGACTTCGAATATCAGCTGATCCCCTGCGGACACAGGCACTTTGAAACGGGCATTGTCGATACCCGCGAAGTAATAGATCGTATTCCGCTGGCGCTCCTCACCAACTGTCTGATAGGCCAGCAAACCCGCTGCCTGTGCCATGGCCTCGATGATCAGCACGCCGGGCATCACGGGCAACTCGGGAAAGTGCCCGGTAAAAAATGGCTCATTGATGGTGACGTTTTTCAGTGCGATGACTTTTTTGCCCGGCTCACATTCCAGCACCCGATCCACCAGCAAAAACGGGTAACGGTGCGGCAAGGCTTTCATGATCTGGTTGATATCCATGCTGCTCATTGCTGTCATTCCTCATTTTTATGTTTCAGCTGACGCTCCAGCGCCTTGATACGGGTCGCCAGAGTATCCAGATGGCGGATATGGGCCGCATTCTTCAACCACTCGTCACGGGCTGCAATAGGGTAGCTACCCGCATAGGCACCGGGCTTGGTGATGGATTTGCTGACCAATGCCCCACCCGCAATATGTGTCTTGTCGCAGACCTCGATATGACCGACGAACATGGCCGCGCCACCCACCGTGCAATAGGCCCCGATGCGGGTCGATCCGGCGATCCCCACACAAGCGGCAATAGCAGTATGTTTGCCGATCACGCAGTTGTGGGCGATCTGGATCTGGTTGTCGAGCTTGGCCCCCTCCTCGATGACGGTATCCGCCATCGCACCACGGTCGATCGTGGTGTTGGCGCCAATCTCGACATCATCACCAATCACGACACGCCCGATCTGGGGAATCTTGAACCAATCCTGCCCTGTCCAGGCCAACCCGAAACCATCCGCACCGATGACCGCTCCGCTATGAATGCCGCAACGTTGCCCGATCACACACCCATGATAGATGGTCACATTGGCGTAAATACGGCTTTCAGCGCCAATGGCAACGCCATCGCCAATCACCGCACCAGCCATGATCTCCACCTCATCCCCCAATACCACATCATCGCCGATCACGGCATTGGGCCCAATCGCCACATTGGCTCCCAGCCTGGCACTGGTCGACACGGATGCGCTGGGGTGGATGCCAGCAGGCAGGCGCTTGGGCGGGTTCAGGCGTGACGACACCTGCGCAAAGTAGAGGTAAGGGTCTTTCGCCACGATACGAGGCTTGTCGGTCGCATCGGCAGCAGAGATCGGTACGATCACCGCAGCGGCTTGCGTCTCAGCCAATTGTTGTCGGTACTTGGGGCTGGCCATGAAGGCCAGCGAGGTAGGGTCGGCCTGATCCAGGGGAGCAACCTGGGAGATGACGATATCGTCACCGACCAGCTCGCCACCGAACAGGGCAACCAATTCACTCAGGCGGAAGGATTGAGTAGGCATGTTCGATACTCTGAGATGTCAAACGCCGGTAGAACCGGCGTTTGAAAAGCTGAAGGATGCCGATGGAAACCGTCAGGGAAAACCAGCCTGGTGCCATCAGCAGAAGGACACACGCCGACTTACTTGTCGCTCAGCGCCTTCAACACCTTATCGGTGATATCGATCCGTGGGCTCATGTACACCGCTTCCTGCAGGATCAGATCGAATTTCTCACTCTCCGCCAGTTGCTGGATCACGCGATTCGCCCGCTCTTGAATCGCCGCCATCTCCTGGCTGGAGCGCATGTTCTGATCTTCGCGGAATTCACGCTGCTTACGCTGCAGGTCACGATTCAGGTTTTCCAGATCACGCTCTTTATTACGGCGATCCGATTCCTTCATCGTCAGCCCATCTTTTTCCAGCGCAACCTGCATATCACGCGCTTTCTTGTTCAAATCCTGCAGCTCTTGCAGCCTGGGTTGGAATTCCTTTTCAAGCTGCTTCTGAGCACGCTGAGCTGGCGCTGCTTCGCGGAAAATCCGTTCGGTGTTCACAAAACCGATTTTGGTATCAGCCGCGGCCACACCCGCCAGCATCAACGCCACCGCACCGGCCAACACAACACGTTTCTTCAATTTCATTCTCCCTGCAATTCGATAGATCAGAATAGTGTACCAAGCTGAATCTGGAAGCGCTCAACCTTATCATTATCCTTGGGATTGAAGGGTTTCGCCATACTCAGTTTCAACGGACCGACTGGTGATACCCAGGCCAAGCCTACCCCAGCAGAATAACGCAGGTCGCCCAATGACATCTTTTGACCTGCTGTCCATACCGAGCCTGCATCGGCAAACAGGCTGAGGCGGGCTGATTTGTCACCCTTCATGCCTGGAATCGGGAACAACAGCTCAGCATTCGCCAACGCCTTGCGGTTTCCCCCTTCTGGGTCACCAGTACAACCCGTTGCCTGGCTCTCGCCAGCCAGACAGATTTTCGTACCCAGCGTACCGTTTGCATAGCCCCGCACCGAGCCAATCCCCCCGGCATACAGATTTTTGAAGAATGGCAATGGCTTACCACCATAGCCATTCGCATAACCCAATTCTGTATTCAACATGAAGGTAAAGGTCTTGCTGATTGGGTAGAACCATTGGTTCTGAGCATTCAGCGTGTAATACTTCAAATCGCCGCCAGGCATGGCATACAGCCCATCGATACGGCGCAATGAGCCACGTGTCGGGTACAGCGCACTGTCGCGTCCGTCCCGCACCCAACCCACTGTCGCAGGCAGTGTGACGTATCGGCTGCCAAATTGATTGACGAAGTCGATGTACCGCTGCGAAGCACCGCTCAACAAGGTCAATTCACTGCGATCCACGCCCACGCTGAAATTCAGCGCATCATACTCTGTCAACGGCAGACCAAAACGCATGCTGCCGCCCATGCCGGCTGTATTGTATTGGCCAAGCGACAGTTGATTCGGGTCGGTCTTGCGATAATACAGGTCAAAACCACGGCTCACGCCATCTGGGGTGTAGTAGGGATCGGCATAGGACAGTGAATACAGTTTGCTGGCCTTGTTGGTATTGAAGCCCAACGCCAGGTATTTGCCACTGCCAAATATGTTGGATTGCGAGATCGAAGCCTGGAATGTGACACCCGACCCCTTGGCAAAGCCCACGCCCGCCATGACGTTCCCGGTCGGCTTCTCTTTCACCGTCACATTCACGTCCACTTGGTCTGGACTATCAGCCACCTGCGGCGTTTCGATATTGGCGTCTTCGAAATAACCCAGTAGGTCAATCCGCTCCTTGGAACGGCGGATCTTCGCGCCGTTATACCAAGCCCCTTCGATCTGCCGCATCTCACGCCTCACCACCTCATCGCGGGTCTTGGTGTTGCCGGTGATATTGATATTGCGGACATAGACTCGGCGCCCCGGATCCACAAAGAAGGTGAACGCGACTGTCTGCTTTTCACGATCCAACTCGGGCACCGCATTCACATTGGCGAATGCATAGCCATCATTACCAAGCCGTTCGCTGATGGCCGTCGTGCTTTCATTGACCAACTCACGCGAGAAGACATCACCAGACTTGACGCGAATCAGCTTACGGATATCCTCCTCTGCCACCAGCAATTCCCCACCAACCCGGATATCACTGACCGTATATTTACGGCCCTCAGTGAGGTTGATGGTCAAATAGATCTTCTTCTTGTCCGGGCTGATGGAAACCACCGTCGAATCGACATTGAATTCCAGATAACCACGGTTTAGATAGAAGCTACGTAGGTTTTCCAGGTCGCCAGATAATTTCTGCTTGGAATACTGATTGTCTTTGGTGAACCAGGACAGCCATCCCCCAGTGGATTGTGAGAACAAGTCCAGCAGCTCGCCCTCTTTGAACGCCTGATTGCCAACGATATTGATCTGGCTGATGGTTGCCACCACCCCTTCAGAAATATCGAAATTGATAGCGACCCGGTTGCGCTCCAGCGGGGTCACCGTGGGCTTGATCTCAACCGAATACTTACCCCGGCCAAAATACTGGCGTTTCAATTCCTGAATGGCTTGATCAAGCAAGGAACGATCAAAGATGCGGGACTCAGCCAAGCCGTTGTCTTTCAACGCCTTCTTGAGCTGATCCTTGTCAAAATCCTTCGCACCTTCGATATTGATCTGGAAAATGGTCGGTCGCTCATCGACATCGACAATCAGGACGCCGTTATCCGCTTCCAACCGGACATCCTGAAAAAAGCCGGTGGCATATAAGGCTTTGATCGACGTAGCAGCTTTTTCATCGTCCAGCTTGTCACCCACCTTGACTGGCAGATAGTTGAACACCGTACCCGGCTCGGTACGTTGCACTCCCTCCACCCGAATTTCTTTGATGACAAACGGCTCTATGGCGTGGGCACTGCCCGCGAAAAGCGCGGCAACAGCCAGCGCAACGGTCTTTATTCTCATTAGATTAGCCCGCGAACAAGCGGTTGATGTCGTTATAAAAAGCGAGAAGCATCATGCTGAGCAATAGCGCCAAGCCAACCCGCTGGCCAGTTTCGACCACGCGGTCCGAGACCTGGCGGCCCCTGATAAGCTCGGCGGTATAATACATCAAATGCCCGCCGTCCAATAAGGGAATTGGCAGGAGATTCAGCACGCCCAAACTGATACTGACCCACGCCAGAAACTCAATGAAAGTACTCACGCCCAATTTGGCAGCCTGCCCTGCATAATCCGCAATGGTGACCGGCCCGCTCAGATTCTTGACCGAGAGGTCCCCAGTCAGCATTTTCCAGAACATGCGCAGGCTCATGATCACATTCTGCCCTGTCTTGCCTGCAGCACGGGCCAATGCCTCCACCGGGCCATAGCTGACTTCAACAGAAAGTGCCTTCATTGCCAAGCGGTCAGGCTCGGGAGCAACGCCAATCTTGCCGACCACACGCCCGTTTTCCCTCGAAACATCCGGCAGGATAGTGGCCTCACGCACCTCGCCCTTTCGGACATAGGAAATCTGTAGCGGTTCCGCAGGGCTCTGGCGAATTTTATCAACCAGCTGGCTCCAACTCGTCACCGACTGCCCAGCAAGCCGCACGATTCGATCCCCAACCTGCAGGCCCGCTTTGGCAGCCGCTCCCGTGGACAAGACATTGGCTAGGATGGTGGTTTGCCTGATCAACGTCAAACCTGTTGTGTGCATGACATCCTTATCCAGATCCGCTTTATCGAGCCCCGAGAAATCCAGCACCCGGAGCATCCGTCCATGCTGAGCCGTGCGCACCTCGAAAGTGGCCTCCTCACGATCCACAGCGATGTTCATCACCGCCAAGCGGACATCCTGCCAGGTTTCAACTGCTTTTCCATTGATGGTGACGATTTCCTCACCTGATTTGAAGCCTGCGCTGGCAGCTGGTGAGCTGGGCGCAATATCGCCAAGTATGGGTTTCATTTCAGGCACGCCTGTCATCAGCAATACCCAAAAGAGCACGATGGCCAGCAATAGATTGGCTACAGGCCCCGCCACCACTACCAATATCCGCTTCCAGACCGGCTGCCTGTTGAATGCCCTTGGCAGATCGACGGCGTCAACGGGACCTTCTGTTTCGTCCAGCATCTTGACATAGCCGCCCAGCGGAATGGCCGAAATCGCCCATTCTGTCTGATCCACTCCACGTCGGGTGATCCAGACTGGTTTGCCAAATCCAATGGAAAATCGAAGCACCTTGATGCCACAGCGACGGGCCACCCAATAATGACCCAATTCATGAAATGTGATCAGAATGCCCAGCACGACGATGAATGCCAGCAGTGTGTGCAAGATTTGCATGAGTTGACCCGTTGTTCAGCAGCGTAAAGGTGATTGGGTCAGATTACGGCAGTTTTGTTCACTGCTCAAGCAAACTGACGAACGACTCGTTCAGCAACAAGTCTCGCTTGCCCATCGATTTCAAGCAGGGCTTCAATGGTATCGACCTCTGGCGCGGCGACTTGGCACAGGGTTGTCTCCACCACTGCCGCGATCCGGTCAAAACGCAACGCATGATCTAGAAAGGATGCCACCGCTATCTCATTGGCTGCATTCAAGACCGCAGCAGCCGTGCCGCCTTGCTTCAGCGCATCGAAAGCCAACCGGAGACAAGGGAATCGTGAGAAGTCAGGGCGCTCGAACTGTAGGGTTGCAATGGCTGCCAAATCCAGACGAGGCACCCCGGCCTGAATCCGATCAGGGTAGGCCAGCGCATGAGCAATCGGCGTGCGCATGTCTGGATTGCCCAGTTGCGCGAGTACCGAGCCATCAACATAGGAAACGAGTGAATGGATCACACTCTGCGGGTGGATGACCACGTCAATACGCTCGGCTGGCGCATTGAATAGCCAATGGGCCTCAATCACCTCAAGCCCTTTATTCATCATGGTCGCAGAATCTACCGAGATCTTGCGCCCCATGACCCAGTTGGGGTGGGCGCAGGCCTGTTCTGGTGTTACATGGATCAACTCTGCGATAGGTGTGCAGCGAAAAGGCCCGCCAGATGCGGTCAGGAGGATGCGGTCCACGCCGGATTGATCAAGCTGACCATCGAAATGAGCTGGCATCGCCTGAAAAATGGCATTGTGCTCACTGTCGATCGGCAGCAAGGTGGCCCCATGTTCATGAACAGCATCCATGAACAGTTGGCCCGCCATGACCAGCGTCTCTTTGTTGGCCAGCAGAATTCGTTTACCCGCACGCGCCGCCGCCAATGTTGGACGAAGACCAGCCGCACCTACGATCGCCGCCATCACCGAGTCGACCTCAGGTAAGGCTGCCAATGTCTCCTGGGCACTCTCGCCGGCCAGCACCGTTGTTGAACAACCTGCTTCGCGCAAGCGGCTTTTCAGCACAGCTGCCGATTGCGCATCGACCATTGCGGCAAAACTGGGCTTGAAGGCCAGACACTGTTCGACCATGCGATCGACATTTGAATGGGCAGTCAGCGCAAGCACTTCAAAACGGTCGGGATGCCGAGCAACCACATCCAATGTGTTGACGCCGATTGTTCCCGTAGAGCCCAGCACCGCGAGCCGCTGCATTGTAGACATATGCCCCCCGACTTAGCGCAATAAGGGCAATAAAACAAATATCGCGCTACTGACTGGCAATACCGCCAGTTGACTATCAATTCGATCCAGAATGCCGCCGTGCCCAGGCAATAATTGGCTGCTATCCTTCACGCCTGCCTGCCGCTTGAACAAGGACTCCAGCAAATCCCCCATGATGGAGAGCGCAGTCAGCAACCAGATGGCAGGAATCATGGCATAACCACCCAGCTGAGAACCCAAGGGCGACTGCACCAACAGCACGCCATAGATCGTGACCCCGACAAATGCACCGACGACCCCCTCCCAGCTTTTGCCAGGGCTGATGGTAGGCGCCAATTTGTGTTTGCCAAAGGCCTTACCCGAGAAATAGGCCGCTGTATCCGCAACCCATGCAATCATCAATACCGCCAGCAATAACCAGGGGCCATTCTGTTGCTCATGCCATTGCACCATGGCCAACCAACTGCTCAGCAACAGCAGCCAACCAACCGTCGGTGCAGATTTGAGCTTGGCAAGCGGCCATTTCCAATGCAGCCAGCCGGGCACCAATATGCACCAGAACAACAGAATCGGCAGTGCGATCGCCAAATGGATGCGGGTCAACCCGCCCCAGAAGAGCATGACACCACCACCCAGCAGTACAGTAACTGCCGCATACAACCAAGTCTTTGGTGCGTGCCAACCGCATAGGCGCGCCCACTCCCACGCCCCCAGTGTGCAGATGAACAGAGCAAATGAACCCCAAGCCATGCCAGACAAACCAAACAATGCGGCCAGCACGATGGGCAGTAAAACCAATGCGGTCAGTACACGTGTTTTAAGCATTGGAAAGCTGTTCGCTGGTTCGACCGAACCGGCGTTCTCGGGATTGGTAGGAGGAAATGGCTTGTTTCAAGACATCCAGATTGAAATCTGGCCAGAGCACATCCGTGAAGTACAGCTCGGAATAGGCAAGCTGCCAAAGCAGGAAATTGCTGATCCGCTGCTCACCACCGGTGCGGATGAACAAGTCCGGCTCCGGCGCATATGACATGGCCAGATAAGGCGACAACGCCTCCTCGGTCACCTCACATTGACCGCCGCGTGTGGCAAGCAGGGCATTCGTAGCCTGTAGAATGTCCCACCGACCACCATAATCTGCCGCAATGGTCAGCGTGAGCCCCGTGTTATGCGCTGTTTTGTCCTGAGAAGCCTGGATCATCTCGGCAAGCTGCGGCTCAAATCGATCCAGCCGCCCAATGATTTTCAAACGGATGTTATTGTCAGACATCCGCTCTACCTCACGCTCCATGGCCTTGATGAACAGTTGCATCAAAAACGAGACTTCATCTGCTGGCCGACGCCAGTTCTCGCTAGAGAAAGCAAACAAGGTCAGGTAGTCGACCTTCAGCTCGATACAGGCCCGAACCATTTCGCGAACGGTTTCGAGCCCTTTCTTGTGGCCGGCCACACGCGGCAGAAAGCGCTTCTTCGCCCAGCGCCCATTGCCATCCATGATCATGGCAATGTGGCGCGGAACTTGTACAGCCTCGGGAATGGCCGCTGTTGAGCTGATAAAACTAGGCACGTCGCTTACACCGCCATCAGGTCAGCTTCTTTGGCCGCCAATAGCTTATCAACTTCTACGATGTACTTATCCGTCAACTTCTGCACATCATCCTGGGCCCGACGCTCGTCATCTTCGGAAATGGCTTTGTCCTTGAGTGCACGCTTCAGTTGATCATTGGCATCGCGACGTACATTGCGGACGGCAACCCGGGCATCTTCTGCTTCGGAACGCACCACCTTGATCAGATCCTTACGACGCTCTTCGGTCAGCGCCGGCATCGGTACACGGACGACATCACCCATAGAGGAAGGATTCAAACCCAAGTCGGAATCGCGGATGGCTTTTTCGATTTGCGACACCAACTTCTTCTCAAAAGGAGTAACGCCGATAGTGCGCGCATCCAGCAATGACATATTGGCCAGCTGATTGATCGGCGTGGGGGCGCCATAGTAGTCGATGGTGATGTGATCCAACAGACCGGTATGCGCGCGGCCCGTACGTACTTTCCCGAGGTTGGTCTTCAACGCCTCGATCGACTTCTGCATTTTCTGTTCAGCATTTTTCTTGACATCGGCAATCATGCCTATCTCCTTGTTCTATCGTTATCGGAATGGGGCTCAGCAATGAACCAAGGTACCTTCGTCATCACCCAGGACAACTCGCTTCAGGCCACCCGTCTTGAAAATGCTGAACACATTGATCGATAACTTCTGATCACGGCACAGCGTCAGCGCTGTTGCATCCATGACCTTCAAATTCTTGTGGATCGCCTCATCAAAGGTGATCTTCTGATAACGCACCGCATCTGGGTTCTTTTTCGGATCATCCGTGTACACACCATCGACCTTGGTGGCTTTCAACACGATATCCACATTCATTTCCATGCCACGCAATGCAGCTGCAGTATCAGTGGTGAAGAATGGATTGCCCGTACCTGCGGCGAAAATGACAACCTTGCCTTCTTCCAGGTAACGCATTGCCTTACCACGGATATAGGGCTCAGCGACCTGTTCGATGGTCAAAGCTGACTGAACACGGCTCACCACGTTGATGTGGCGGAATGCATCCTGCAATGCCAGCGCATTCATCACTGTTGCCAACATCCCCATGTAGTCAGCCGTGGCGCGATCCATCCCGGCCGCGCCCGGCGCAACACCACGGAAGATATTGCCCCCACCGATCACAACCGCGACTTGGACTCCAAGATCTACCACTTCCTTGACTTCCGAAACAATGCGCTCAATCGTTGCCCGATTGATGCCGTAGCTGTCGTCGCCCATCAAGGCTTCACCGGACAGTTTCAACAGGATGCGTTTAAAGACGGGGGCTTTTTCCATGTTTTATACCTTTGCAGCAGCTGCAACTTCAGCAGCGAAATCAACCACTTTCTTCTCAATGCCTTCGCCAACGACGAACATTTGGAAGCGTTTGACCGATGCCTTCTTCTCGGCCAGCAATTTCTCTACTGTCTGATCAGGATTCTTCACGAAAGGCTGGCCCAACAGGGTGATTTCTGCCAGATACTTGGTGATACGGCCTTCGACCATTTTCGCAACGATATCTGCAGGCTTGCCAGATTCAGCAGCTTGAGCGGTGTAAATTGCGCGCTCTTTGTCGAGCAGGTCAGCAGCAACTTGCTCTTTGGAAACGCAAACGGGTTTGCTCGCTGCAATATGCATCGCCACATCTTTACCAAGCTGCTCGTCGCCACCAGCGAACTCAACCATGACGCCGATCTTGGAGCCATGAAGGTAGACAGCAAGCGAATCAGCCGTCTGGAAACGGACAAAACGGCGAACCGTGATGTTCTCACCCACTTTGGAGATCAGCGCCTTGCGAGCCTCTTCCACAGTCTCTCCGGAAGCCAGCTTCACATTGGCCAATGCTTCAACGTCAGCCACATCACCTTCGGCAATTGCCTGTGCAACCGCTTTGGTCAAGCCAACGAAACCTTCATCCTTAGCAACGAAATCTGTCTCGCAGTTGACTTCAACCAGCGCCCCGACTTTACCGTCAGCACTGACGAACTGGGCGATGGCACCTTCAGCAGCAGTACGACCTGCCACCTTACCAGCCTTGGCACCACTCTTGATACGCAGAATTTCTTCTGCTTTCTTGATGTCGCCTTCCGCTTCAACCAGTGCTTTTTTGCACTCCATCATGCCGAGGCCAGTTGCCTCGCGCAGCTCGGCCACCATCTTTGCGGTAATTTCAGCCATTTTGATCACTCCTGAGGATTTTGACCGCCCGTTCGCACGAGGAACGGGCCAGTTGATGCTATAAAAAAGGGGCTGTCGCCCCTTTTTTTATTCGGCAGCTTGTTCGGCCGATTTTACTTCTACAAACTCATCGCTGGGGGCGACTTCTTTTGCAACATTGCTGCGACCTTCCAGAATCGCATCAGCAACGCCACGAGCGTACAGACGGATTGCACGGCTGGAGTCATCGTTGCCAGGGATGATGTAATCAACGCCTTCAGGGCTGTTGTTGGTATCAACCACGGCGATGACAGGGATGCCCAGTTTCTTGGCCTCGGTGATGGCACCTTTCTGGTAGCCAACATCGATCACAAACAGTGCATCAGGCAGACCATTCATACCCTTGATGCCGCCCAAGCTACGCTCCAGCTTGTCTGCTTCGCGCTGCATATCCAGCAGCTCTTTCTTGGTGAACTTGTCGTTGGTTGCAGGATCAGCCAACATTGCTTGCATTTCATGCAGACGCTTTACGGATTGCTTGACTGTCTTGAAGTTGGTCAGCATGCCGCCCAACCAGCGCTGATCAACATAAGGTGCATTTGCGCGGGAAGCTTCTTCTTTCACGATGTCGCGAGCTTGGCGCTTTGTACCAACAAACAGGATGCTACCCTTGTTGGCAGAGAGCTTGCGAATGAAGCTCATTGCCTGCTCATACATGGGCAGGGTTTTTTCCAGGTTGATGATGTGAATCTTGTTACGATGACCGAAAATGAACGGTGCCATTTTCGGATTCCAGTAACGGGTTTGGTGGCCAAAGTGAACACCAGCCTCCAACATTTGACGCATACTAACAGACATGGATGACTCCAATATTAAGGGTTATTACCGCCACCCGCCTTGAAGCTTGCACCGACATCGGTGCACACCCTTAAGTGCGGCAGGTGTGTGATTTCAGCTTCTTCAGGAAAAAGCTAATTGGAGATTGTAACATTCCAGGCGCATTCCGCTCAAGCTCCGCTTGGTTTTGGCCTCACCCGCTGACTCACTGTCGATTGCCTGGGAATGGCTAATCTTTTATCCTTAACAATTACACTGGAAGATCATTAGTCAATCAATTTTATGTCCATCATCATCAAAAACGCGGACGACATTGCCAAGATGCGCGTTGCAGGCCGCTTGGCAAGCGAAGTACTCGATTACATCACGCCCTTTGTCCAGGTCGGTGTCACCACCGGCGAGCTGGATCGGTTATGCCATGAATACATGACCAATGTACAAGGCACGATCCCTGCGCCACTCAATTACACGCCACCTGGCCATACACCTTATCCAAAGTCCATTTGCACGTCTATCAATCACCAGGTTTGCCATGGCATCCCAGGGGATCGGGCATTGAAAAATGGCGATGTGGTCAACCTCGACATCACGGTGATCAAAGACGGTTATCACGGTGACACCAGCCGGATGTTTGAGTTGGGAGAAGTATCCATTCAAGCGAAGCGCTTGTGCAAGGTCACGTTCGAGTCCATGTGGCTGGGAATCGAGCAAGTCGCACCCGGCAAGACGTTGGGTGACATTGGCCATGCGATTCAAAAATTTGCTGAAGGGAACGGTTATAGCATCGTTCGCGAATTCTGTGGTCACGGCATCGGCCAGCAATTTCACGAAGATCCACAGGTGGTGCATTATGGGCGACCCGGCACAGGCGTCAAACTCCAGCCAGGGATGATCTTCACCATCGAGCCAATGATCAATGCTGGCAAAGCGGGCATACGTATGATGGGGGATGGCTGGACAGTTGTCACCAAGGACCACAGCCTCTCCGCTCAGTGGGAGCACACCGTGCTGGTGACGGATACCGGATATGAGGTATTGACCGTGTCAGAGGGTGCCCCACCCAAGCCTTTCTAACTGCAAGGATCGCGCCTTGAATACCCCGCCGGCCATACCGGTGATCGATGCCGCCCACTGGCGGACACACCTTCAGCGGACGCGTGACAGGCTCAGGGCGCACTACCTTGCCAGTCAGGATGTCGAATGGCTGTTGCGCGCGCATAGCCAAGCCATCGACGAGGTATTGGCCCGTCTATGGACGGACTTGTCTTTTACCCCGGATGTCGGACTGATTGCAGTAGGTGGTTATGGTAGGCAGGAGATCTATCCGTTTTCCGACATTGATCTGTTGATTCTGATCCCACATCGGGATGATGTCGGTCTGAATCAGCGGATCGAGTACCTGATCAGCCTGTTTTGGGATATCGGGCTGGATGTCGGACACAGTGTTCGCACACTGGAAGAGTGCGTACAAGAGGCGGATAAAGATCTCACGGTTCAGACCACCTTGCTGGAGGCTCGGCCTCTGGCATGCGAGCCGATGCTATTCCAAAGGCTGAAGCAGGCACTGCATGCCCAGCTTGATCCGCTCAAATTCTACGAGGCCAAGCTGCTGGAACAGCAGCAACGCCATATGCGCTTTCACGGGGTGGCCTACAACCTGGAGCCCAACACCAAGGAAAGCCCGGGTGGCTTGCGGGATCTTCAGGTGATCATCTGGATTGCCACGGGCGCGAATGTGGGTCGCACCTGGAGCGATTTGGCCTCGAAAGGCATCATTTCGACTGCGGAAGCCAGGCAGATTCACCGTGCAGAAAAGGTACTGAAGAACCTGCGGGTGGGCTTGCACTATTTGGCCAATCGCCGGGAAGATCGTCTGTTGTTCGACTTGCAGAATCAGCTTGCCCAAGCTGCGGCTTTCAGCGATAGCGCGACCCAACGCGCCAGCGAGCGGCTGATGCAGTCTTATTACCGCGCCGCGCGAACTGTGCTGCAACTGAACGATATTCTGGTACAGAATCTGAAAGGCCGGATCGTGTCGATCCTGGCACCGGTGGAGGTGCTGAACGAACGGTTCTTTGCCCGGAACAACCTATTGTTGGCACGAGATCTCAAATTATTCGAGAAACAGCCTGCTGCTATTTTTGAAGCCTTTTTACTGTTTCAGCAACACGCGTCACTGGCTGGATTGGGGGCCAAAACCTTACGGGCACTCTGGAACGCGCGTGGCAAAATCAATGCCGACTTTCGCGCCAACCCACGCCATCAGCAGCTGTTCATGGACATCTTGCGTGCACCCCGCGGGCAGACCCGGGTACTGCGACGCATGAATCTATACGGCATTCTTGGGCGGTATATCCCAGCATTTGGCAAGATTGTCGGGCTGATGCAGCACGATCTCTTCCATGTCTACACCGTAGACGAGCATATCCTGATGGTCGTACGCAATCTGCGGCGCTTTGCCGTCCCAGAGTTTGCCCATGAATACCCGCTGTGTTCAAAGCTCATCGCTGACTTTGACAAACCTGAATTACTCTATCTGGCGGGTCTGTTTCATGATATCGCCAAGGGGCGTGGCGGCGACCACTCCAGTCTGGGCAAGGTGGATGCATTGGAATTCGCTGACCAGCACGGCCTGTCGCCTCAAGATAGTGAGCTGGTTGCCTGGTTGGTCGGACAGCATCTCAATATGTCATCAGTGGCGCAGAAACAGGATGTATACGACCCGGAGGTGATTGACCATTTTGCCACGGAAGTTGGCACCCAGCGCCGGTTGACGGCGCTCTATCTACTGACTGTTGCCGATATTCGCGGCACAAGCCCTAAAGTGTGGAACAACTGGAAAGCCAAGCTGCTGGAGGATCTTTTCCATGCGACGTCCAGACGCCTCTCGGCGGGCAATTTCAACTTGGTGACCTACATAGAGGAGCGCCAGCACGAGGCACAGGCCCTGCTGCGTTATTACGGACTGACCAGCGATGCGCACAAGGCGCTGTGGAAGGAGCTGGACACCGTCTATTTCATGCGACACGACGCACGCGAGATTGCCTGGCACACCCGTGCGCTGTATTGGCGCACCCAAGACCCGACACCCGTTGTCAAAGCCAAGCTGTCAGATGATGGCGATGGGTTGCAGGTTCTGGTATATGTGCCTGACCAGCCCCAGCTGTTCGCACGCCTTTGCAATTACTTTGAGCGCGCCCGGTTCAGCATTGGTGAGGCAAAGATCTACACCACACGGCACGGCTTCGCGCTTGACAGTTTTTACGTATTCATCCCGGAAAACAGTACCGATCATTATCGAGACCTGATCGCGCTGATCGAATATGAACTGACAGAGAAACTGCGCATGCAGGCCCCTATCGAGATGCTTTCGGCGGGCCGGATCAGTCGCCAGCTCAAACACTTTCCATTGCAGCCCCAGATCAGCATCCGCAGTGACGACAAGCAGAATTATTATGTGATGTCGGTCATCGCGGGCGATCGCCCAGGCCTGTTATCCCGCATTACCCATGTTTTGAACAACTGGCAGATCAGCATCCACTCCGCCAAGATCTCGACGCTCGGAGAGCGCGCGGAAGATACCTTCCTGATTACCGGCCCCGGGTTGTCGGACAGCAAGATCCTGGTTCAGGTTGAAGCAGACCTATTGGGCGCACTCAGCACTTGATCATTAGAAGACGGTACGGTCTGACCTTTCCAGATCAGACCTTCCTCCGCCTGTTTGTTACAGCTGCCCACTCAGTAACTTGCACGGATGGTAAGGCCCGCCGTATTCGCATCATAGTCACCGTTCTCCACGGTTGAATCCCGATGCTCCTTACTGAAAGATAACGAAATGGTCGAGTTGCGCATCCACTCGTAATCGAGCCCGATGGTGAACTGGCTCTCTCGATTGACCCGAGGGTCGATATTGAACAAGCCCTGGTTGCCCGCTGCATAACTCAGGCGCTCATATTGCCAGGACATCCTCGCTTGCACTTTGGGTGACAAGGCCCAGAACGGCTCGATGCGAATACCATTGCGAAGCGCATAGTTGAAATAAGCGGACTGTTCGTCCCCACCGATTTCGCGCCACATGGTTCCCTGCAAGCGAATTTTGCCGGTCAGCTGATGACGCAAACCCAAGCGCCCGGTATAACCTGCATAATCGCGTGCTGTCACCTGGGGGTGGGTCCGTCGCACATGACCTACATTGCCTTGCAGGCTGGTCAACCCGGTAACCTGCCAGTCGACGGAAACGCCCACTTCATCCTGTCGGTATCCTGCGTCGATACCTTGTGCAGATCCCGGAAATACGATGGCTTGCTGATTCGGATACTTGGCATTCAGCCGGCTGTAGGTCAGGCCAACACTGCTGCCCGTTGCTGGCAGATAGCGAAAACCCGCCGAGTACTGATCCACGTCGTAGTTGAGCACACGGCGCGAATTCAAGGTGTGCTCGGTCTTGCTCCGGTTTGCGCCTGCTTCTACCTGCCATTCCGGCATGAATCGATAGAAACCAGTGCCGCTGATCCGATTCACATTGGTCACATCCCGCTCCGCCAGATCCAGATATCTCAATTCAACTGGCCGCCGGCTGTTGGCCCAGGATAGACGCCCCCCGGCATTGGGGGTGATGCGCCAATCCCAACCCACCTCCCCCTGATGGCTCCGATAGTTAAGACCAGTCAGGCTATGGTAGCGGACATCTTGTGCATCCAATTTGGCATCGAAACGCTGCAGACTGACGGGCATCCACCACTTCACCCCCGCAGCCAATGCCCGCATGCTGTCAGCCTGCACGCGCTGTGCACTCCGTGTGATATTCGAATCATGGGTGTAACCTGCCTGGCCATAGGCCACAAAACGATCACCCTCATCTTCTGGCGCGGCCACCGCTGAAACGGCCATCGTGGCCAGCCCGCTTAAAATGGAATAAAAAATTATATTTTTCATTAGCTTACCAAAACTGCCACTGCCCTGTGGAAACAACCCAAACACCTAGCACCCCGTTTGTGACGGCGTGTGCAACGATGGGTACCGATATACGCCCCGTCTGACGATACAGCCAGCCATATGCCACCCCGGCGATGATGCCTGCCAACCACTGTTGGTGTTCCAGACCAAACAACACCGCAGTGATCCAGAAAGCCCGTCCATCCGGCCTTTGGGGTGGAGACTCCAGAAAGGCTTCTTGCGAAAGCCAGCGCATCAGGAATGATCGCCAGAACAATTCCTCCATGACCGGCACGATCAGGGCTGCCCCCAGCCAACGGGTGGCTATCAACCAGATGTCCAGCTGCCCTGTAGCATCAACTGGCCTGTATCCCTTCATTTCACCCATCAACATCCAGCCCTGATCCAGGTGAATCCAGACCACGAACACCAGAAGACCGACCGTGATCCCCAGCAGCCACTGCGCCCACGTCAAGGAGCCAGGGGTGCGCAGCTCGCGGTAATCACGGGAGAACCAAGCCAGTGCAATGAGCACACTACCCACTTTGATGCCATATAGCCAGCTTGTCTGATAAGGCGTCAATTGGAGCCATGTAGCCAAGTAAGGCGATATCGCCAAAAACAGGAAATACAGACCGATCGGCAGACACCTGGCCACGATGGGACGTGGCCACCCAAAGATCAATGCAGTCGAATTCATCACAAATAGGTTGTTCGATCAGAAAGCATTGCGATCCCGAATCACCAGCAATGCTGTCCGGAGAATGATGGATACATCCAGCCGCAAGCTCCAGTTTCGCAAGTAATCCAGATCATACTCAATACGCTTTTCCATCTTGTCCAAGGTTTCCGTCTCACCGCGATAGCCGTTCACTTGTGCCCAGCCGGTGATGCCAGGTTTGACCTTGTGGCGCACCATATAGCCTTTGATCAGCTTCCGGTATTGCTCATTGTGCGCCACGGCGTGTGGCCTGGGGCCGACAATGCTCATCTTCCCTTCCAGCACATTGATGAATTGTGGCAATTCATCCAGCGATGTTTTGCGGATGAATGCCCCCACCTTAGTCACGCGCTGGTCATTCTTCTGCGCCTGAACCACGGCAGCGCCGTCTTCACATACAGTCATGGAGCGGAACTTATAAACCAGAATCTCCTTGCCATCCAGGCCGTAACGTCGCTGTTTGAATAGCACTGGGCCTTTGGAGTCCATCTTGACGGCAAGTGCCACCGCCGCCATGATCGGTGCGATCAACACGAGGATGACAATCGAGAAGATGATATCGGAAACCCTTTTCAATATCATGTTCATGCCATAGAACGGGGTTTCACAAACCGCGACAACGGGTAAGTCACCA
The DNA here is from genome assembly GCF_014202905.1 of Chitinivorax tropicus. Classification (NCBI taxonomy): domain Bacteria; kingdom Pseudomonadati; phylum Pseudomonadota; class Betaproteobacteria; genus Chitinivorax; species Chitinivorax tropicus. Next base: position 44,119 of record NZ_JACHHY010000018.1, read on the forward strand.
ACCCGGTCCAGACGCGCCTGAATCAAATCGAAGGTGAACAGATCCGGCACGAAATAGATGGAAGTCGTGGTATCCCGCAGATCATCCAGCAATTTCAAGATTCGCGGCTGCGAAGCCATAGGTAGCGCGATATAGATCCGTGATACCTGCTGCGCCTTGACGTACTCGGCAACATGCTTGAGGCTCCCCAGGTGTTTGCAGGGCAGATCCTCACCCAGGCGATCCAACCCACGATCATCGAAGATCCCCGCCAGCGACATGCCATGTTGGTCTGAATGCTTCAGTGATTCAACCAAGCGCCTACCCGTTTCATTCAAGCCGATCACAACAGCCTTTTCCTGCTCTGAATGATGACGGAAAAACGATGCAAACAACCCGTTCATCAGCCCATGTGCCATCAATTGGGCCACGGGTGTGGCAGCAAGCCACAACATGATGCCTTTGGGATAGAAACGATAGATGTATTCCGTGGCATACCCCAGCAATACCAACAAACCCGCGACCATCGCCCAATGAGCAACCAGATCGGTCAGGGTGCCACCATCAATACGCTCGTAGCGCTGGCCCGGAAAGGTCAATAGAAAGAGCAGAACGCACAGGACAAAATCGTCCTCACGGAAGTGCCCTCCTACCACGCGAACGGATACATACCACATCACCATCGCGATGATCGGATCAATCAGCCATTGAATCAGCTCTACACCTGTCGGGTCTGCCCGGAACAGGACTTTGGAATTACTGTTCATCATGCTTCCAGCCTTGATCTTCGCTAGCTGCGTACAGCAAATTTACGAGCAACCATTTCTTTCAACAACAACCAGAAGAAATACATGTCCTCGATGAAATAACGACGGAACATGCGCCGAGGTTCCTGCAAAAAGCGATGGAACCACTCCAGGCCACACTTCTGCATCCACCTGGGCGCACGTGAAACCTTACCGACCATGACATCAAACGTGCCACCAACGCCCATGGCGAAAGGCACCTTCATCAAGGGTTGGTATTTGCCGAGAAATTGTTCTTTCTTGGGCGAGCTGATCGCAACAAACAAAAGATCTGGCTTGGCATCCGCAATCATCTGTGCGACCTGCGCTTCGTCCTCCGGCTTCCAATAGCCATTGCGATACCCAGCAATCTGCAGCGTGGGATATTTGGCGATGAATTGCCTGCTCATCCCTGAGACAACTTCTTCCTTGGCCCCCAGGAAGAAAACCCGCCATCCCTTCACTGCCGAGTGCTTGATCAGATTCTCAAACAGATCAACCCCCGCCACCCGCTCTTTGAGCGGGACGCCCAAGAGTCTGGAAGCCCAGACCACCGGCATGCCGTCCACACTGATCAATTCGCAATCATTGATGATCTGCCGTAATGAGTCGTCGCGAGCAGCCTTAACCACCTTGTCAACATTGACACAGCCATGTTGATGTGGCGTCCCGCTCTTTACATATTCTTCGACGCGATCCAGCGTCTCACCCATCGATAGGTTATCCACCTGGCAACCCAACACTTCAATTCTCATGTCTGCCTTTCCATTCACCGTGCGGGCTATTTCACATCAACCGGGCGCCCCGGCTGCATTGCAATGCGCTTGCCCGCAATATTGACAACATACCCTTCATCCAGCCTGTTCACTGTCATGTCTGCCGCCTCGGCGCAGCCCATGCGCAACAACATCAGAATCTGGGATTTCTTTGACTTTTCCTTACTGCTGAACCGGCCATGCCACTGATTGGACCAAAACCGCTTGCTCGGATCCGGATCCACGGTGAACCGGTCTGTCTGAGAGAACGTCAACTCATCATCCGATAGTTGATCCACACACATCACTGTGCTGCCTTCAGCCACTTTGATCTGCTTGGGGGATATCACCTCCATGGTCTTCATGGTGTGCAAATTCCACTCCCACTGACGGGGGGTATCTGATGACAAGGCGTCATAGACCAGCACAAAACCCGGCTTCAGGTAGGTCATTGAACGCTGAGCCAGCAGCAATGCGCCGCCGTATGCCCGTGTGGCGTCACCGGTCATGACGGTGTAGCCCGTCATATGGCTGAATCGGGTGATTTCGCCGCGGGCATCCATCTGGCCGGTCAGCTGCCCCTTCCCGCCATCAAAGGTGATCGCATTGTGGGCCAAGGTCTGTTGATACCACTTGCTATGATGCGGCGAGCCATACCAGTCATAGAAACCACTATCTAACGCCATTTTTTTGCCTTCATAGTTGATGATGAAGGAATTCTGATCTGCATGACTGTGATTGAAGGAGCCAAACGCGCTGGATTTGAAATACAGCGAAAAACGTTTCGGATCCGATAACGAACTGTGGACAGCTGCCCAGCCAATTGACGGAAACACCGCTGCATCAGGGATACCCTTGGGAAAGGTGACATCTCCCGTATCAACAGGGGCCAACAATTGCAACAGACTAGAAGGATCGGTCGATTTCTGATTGGCGCCATGCCAGCGATAAAGCTGGGATGGAACCCGCATGGTATAGGGGACGATGAAAGAAGCATCGGGCACAGCATCCGCCCCCTCCCCAAACCCACCGCTTGGGCTACCCGGTGGCGCGAAGTACAGCAGGAAATTACCGGTGTTTTTCAGCCATACTTTTTGGTATGGGTCGATTCCAGTGGCGCGACGAATGGCATCCCAATAGTGGAGATTTGGATCAAAGTGCCAGGACCCATAACCGGTACCCTGGGAAAACCCGCCATCCTCTCCGCCCCAAGGGGACATGACCGCCATTGCCCAAGGGACATAGAGCTTGAACAATGCTTCGGAATTGGGCACCTCGCCGCCAATGATGGACACAATCGCCGCCATTGCATTCAAACCCAACCACCCGTGCGAATCAAATGGGCGTACCATCATCCGCTTGGATGAACCCATCAGCGACAATTCAATCTGCGTCAACCGCTTGCTGATCACATCCCTTAACTTGGCGCGCTCATCGGTAGTCAAGCCATCGTAAAGCCAATCATAGGCAATGGCCAACGACCACAGGATGTTTCTTGGCATATGGTGGCTAGGCTCGTAGGCACTTGGCCCATCCGGGTCCCAAGATGCCAATTTCAGTGCCCGCGCCTTGGCATCGTTCAATGCAGCCTCATTCCGATCGATACGCCAGATCAGTGCCTGCTCCATGATATGGTCAAGCTCAGGCTTGAGATCGCGCATGATCGCGAGCATTTCAACTGCGGCATCACGCTGAGACATGTCGGCGGACGCTGCTACCGACTTCACTTCATCCACCTGCGCCCTGGCTGCAAAAACCTTGGTACGTGCTTTCAGTTTGTTGTAGGCATCTTTACGAATACCCGTCAGAGCGTTCTTGATTGCAGTCAGCTCCGCACCTTTGGGAAAGGTACGAGGATGAGGAGACGCCTTCAATTGGTTGTAAACACCATCAATATTCGACACGTCCGCATTGCCCCCCCCACCTGTGACGGTGAAAGTACGCCAATCACTCCATACATCAAACTGTCCATTGGCCTTTTTAGCTCTGATCCGCCATTGATATGTGCCCCTTGCCAGTTCCTTTGGCAGCGGAAACCAGTTGTAGGCTGCGTCATGTGCCTGCTCGGCCCCAGATAAGGGCTGCACCACCAAGTTGTACCCAGCAGCACCCGGTGCGGCAGGCCAACTCAGATACACCGGGTTTTGCTTAACCAATGCGCCATCAGCTGGAATGATCGGCATATCCAATACACCCGCTCTACCAAGCCAGTCGGTGGATGGGGCACGGTTGGGCTTGATCCAACTCGTTGTCACTGATGGCGAAAAATCTGCAGCAAACGCCACAGGCAAGGCAACCAGGCCCAACAACGCCGTTTTGACCAACGGAAAACGAATCGAGATCATCATTGTTTTTCTCACAAGTAATAGCCAAGCTTGAGTCTTTGCAAGACCACATCCGCTGCGAAATCACGTTCCACACGCAATCTGGCGCGTTTTGCACACGACTCCCGATGGGCCGTATCCGATAAAAGCCTATCCAATGCCTGAGTCAACGACACCACATCGCCAGCCCTGACTGTCTCACCTTCTGTACCACACCTGAGCATGTCAGGCACCGCGCCAACGCGGCTTGCCACCACTGGCAACCCAGCAGACATAGCCTCCAGAATCCCCATCGGCATTCCTTCTTTATACGAAGGAAGCACGAAAACCGTTGCAGAAGCCAGTAACTGGCTTTTCTGCTGCCCTACGACCCAACCCAGCAGATCGACATGAGCCTCCAGCTTCAATTGTCGGATGAGGGCAACCACCTGCTCACGCTCGCCCTCCCCGGCCACGGACAAACGCAAATCAGGGAAACGCTTAATCAATTCAGCAATTGCACGTAAAAGATCGTAAATACCTTTGTTGGCGTCCAGCTTGCCCATGAACAGGACATGGCAAGCATCCCGGTCTGCTCTGATGTAGGGCAATAGTTGGATCGGGTTTGGAAAGATCACCGTTTTGGCCTGTGGCACCACCTCCAAAACCCAGCGCTCAGCCTCCGACGACAACACAAAGACCTGTGCCGCTCGCGACAATAAAAAGCGAATCAACCGACGCCCCAATGCACCACATCCTTGTTGATAGAAACCCGCAAACAAACCGCTATGCAGATGAAAGATGTAAGGCACACCAAACGAGGTGGCCACCAACATGAAGGTGGCTTTCCGCCATAAACTGGCCCTGGTGGCGACATGGGCATGTAGCATCGACACCCGTCTCGTCACCAACATCCAGACAAAAGTGGTGAATGTCGAGCACGCCTGCCGCAACTTTCCGGCTTTTCCACCTTCGATATGAGTCGGCAAGAACACTGCCTCTCCCGATGTGAACAATCCCGCCTCCCGGTAAACACCCAATACAGTCGCCATGCCGCCTTGGGCACTGAAGTGAGGGCCAATGACCACAACTTTTCTCATATCAGATTCAATCAATCAGCTGAAACCCAAACCAACAATTTAATGAAACGAATTGAAAACTGCTCGACTCACCAGGCCATCCAGAACAATGTTCTGACCATTTTAATATTCAACCTAATATGCCAACACGTCGTTCCACCTGCTATACCTTCAATACCTTTCGCCTCATGATCGCTTTATTTCGCTCATTTGATGATTCCAAATCCAATTGACGACCTAGTGAATTCGCCAATCCAAAAAACATCCAACAGATCCATACATATTTTGGATCAGCTGCCAGAGGAGACGTCAGTGAATTGATCAAAATGAAAGTAGCCGATACATTTGCCATCGCCCAATAAAAGCAGACACGCCGATCTCTATGGCCATGAATACCCAATAAGGACTGTATCCATAGACACATCACGGAAAACAGCATGAAGACAGCACCAAACCAACCAGCCTCTGCGATGAAATTTGGCCAATAGGTGTCCACCAGAAACTCTCTTGCCACATACCAGTAGTAGCGCTGAAATCCAAGCTGCTCAAACATGGACAAATCAAATTTCTGTGCCCCCACCCCACCGAAAGTACCCAATCCGCTACCCAGCGGAAAATAGGTGGAGGCAATCTGAAAAGAATATTTGTAGAAAGCTGCGCGTGCTTGAATGTCCTTCAAGGGAATATTACCCGCCAATCCCCACTCGATGGCCAGATCATAAAGTGGGGTATGTTTGAAATTCATAATCAAATACCCTGCACCCAGCAATGCGAAGATCGCAAAAATGGAAAATATCATCCACCTTGTATTTCGCATGAAATAAACGACGACGATCAAGAGCGACATCAGCAAGGAAAATGTCTCGCCACGCTGCCCAGACGCAACCAATACAAAACCATAGCCAAAGATGGGCAGCCAGCAATCCTGACCACCGACAAACAATAGCCTCAACAGACAGAAACCCAGTAACAAGGCTGTGAATGTAGCCAACATACTGGCATGAAGAAACGGGCCTGGTAGTTTAGGAAATTTATTTGCGAGGAATGGATTCAAGTCATGCATGCGCTCGGCATGCAGGGGGAACAGCGCCCAATCGATTGAGGGAGCAAACCACTGCAACAGGATGAAGGGTACAAACAATAGCCAAATCCATCTGACCCAACGCCATAACACCTGATCAGATCGAGCATTCCAGGCTACCGCCAATCCTGCGCCAAGCATCAGATACAACTTCAAGTTGAAAATCGTCTGATACACCGCTGCATAAGTGCCTGATCGGCCAAATACCGTCGAAAGGCAGGCCAACGCAAAGAAAAGCAGCAGAAAGGCAATAGACATCCGCACCCAGAACAGCTGCTTGGTTGCGCTGAAAAGGTATCTGATCGCGACAGGCGCAATTGCAAACAAAAGGACATCGATCAGGCTTTGCAAGGGAAGCCGAGTGACCAAGGACCCCAATGGCAAAACCAGTACCAGCGCGGCAATGGTGAAAAATGGCCAAGACCCGATTTGTTTGGCTGATCCTGAAAATATGACATACACAGCCCAGACCGCGAAACACATTCCGCCGACCGCAGCCAGCAGCAATGGCAAAAGCTCAGCCACCACTGCCAAACCCGCTACGACACTGATGGAAATCAATCCCAAGGCCAATAGCGTCCGCCATAGCCAGACCTTGAGATCAAAATTTCCAAACGTCATATTGAAAGTGTATGGGGTAGTACGCAACATGGTCAGCGCCTATTACCAAACAAACAGATTTCGTTTGAGCAATGCATTGACCCGATTTCGCTCATGATCGGAAAACGGCCTGAGCAAACGACCGATCACAAGGTACACCACCACAGTGATGGCAACCATCAGCGCCAGGTCAAACAATGTATTGCCAAAGGAGATATTGGAAACGATCGCAACGGTCAGCACGGTCAGCAACAGTAATTTTGCAAAACCCAACCAATCGATCTGATAAGGATAACCACGACGCCGCAGCCCTAGGGCGAGCACAAGATTGGTCAACCATTCCACAGCCATGACAGTCAAAACGAGGCCCGTCAGGCGCAGATCGAACACATAGATGCACACCAGAAAAGGCAACACCAGAATGGAGGAGACGGCGGCAGATAGCCACAAGTCTGTTTCCCGGACAATATTCACCACCATTTCGATGGCACGCTTATAGCTTATCGGGATCAGCGTAATCAGTAGCAGCAGGACATAATACTGAGAGTCCGGATATTTTCCACCATGGAGCAGATTCAAAATCATATCACCATGGGAAAAAAAGACAGCAATGATTGGAAACAAGGAGAACATGCCAATTTTATAAACAAGATTGGCCTGCCAGTTTAATTTTGAGAAGTCTTTTTCCCTGGCAAATCCAGCCACCATCACGGGACGAACCACCCCCAAGAAAAGCTCCGCTGGCAAATATCTTCTGATCTGGTCGACCAGACCACGTGCAAATCCAAATAAGGCCGCAGCCTCTACACCGTAGAATTTACTGGCCAACACAGTCACGGTTTGAGCACTGAAGATAAAGCTCAGCACCAAACAGACATAGTTATGCCAAACCATCCAGAATGTCCTCTTCCAGTCTGGTGCCACCCAGTCCTTGCAATAACCAGCCCCAACAGATGCTGCCCTGAAGGTTATCGGGAGCACGATCAACAACCCAATAGATGAACCGATCAATTCAATCCAGGCGGCTTGTGTCAGACTCAGTGAACCTTGAGTGGCGCTCATGATGAACAAACCGGTAACAATGGTCAGATTCCGCAAGAGCAATGCCATCTGGGATCGCCCTTGCATCAGCAATGAACCCAGCACGCCATCTCGAAGAAAGCGTGACGCGAATTCGATGGACATGGATAAGAGGAATAGCGGGTATGCACCATGATTATGGGATTGATTGAAGAAGCTCAATACCCAATCACCAAGCAAAATCAAAGGCATCATGCCCAATACTGACACCACGGTGCGAATAACAAACAAACGTTGAATCATCCTGCTTGTTCGTAGATCACCGGCATGCAACCGATAGTCAGGGATCAACTGTACGGCAACCTGATCAAAGGAGCCTACTGTCAGTAAGGAAACCATTTCGATCAAGGCGATGAAAGTCATGTAAGCGCCATAGTCTGCAATATTCAGCAGGTGCGCCAACATGAAAAATGCCAGCATATTCAACAATGCCGTACCGACTTTCCCAAACAGGAAATTCACCATCCCGCGTCTTAGTCGGCCCATTGAATACTGATCCACTGGCAAAACAACTCCCCTCATCTTAAAAAAGCCAATATTCCAAAAAACCTTGTGCCAAAGGTGGCAAATTCAGTCCGCCCGGATTGCTTGCAAGTGCTGATAGATCTGCTGAGAAGAAACCTCATACGTTCTTTTCTCCCGAACGTATTCCACTCCCCTCTTGGCCATCGCTGCTCGTCTGACGGGGTCATCCAGCAATGTAGCCACCGCCGCAGCGAAAGCTTCAACCTGCATGTCAGCGCACACACCTGCACCACTTTCCTCGATCACCACGAGCTGATCAGGAATGGGGGTGACCACTGCTGGCACACCCAATGCCAAGTATTCGATGGTTTTGGTTGGAGATGAAACCTGATACAGATCATTTACCGGTATGGCAGACAAGCCGATCACATTGCCGCATAAATGCTGCCAAGCCTTTTCCTGAGGCAGCCACCCGGTAATCTCAACCGCATCCTGCAATGCCATTTCATCAATATTTCTCAGAACTTCCTTGCGCTCCCACTCCGTTGGAAAATCTCCGACAAAGACCATCTTCAAATCAGGGTAGTCTGACCTCAAGTGCCCCAGGACGCGCAACATGAACAATGGCTCCCGCCTTAAATCCAGCGTACCAAGATAGACCAATTTGCAATCTGCATCTTGCTTGACGGCCCAATTGATCTTGTCTTGAAAAGAACTGACCTTATTCCACTCTACGCACATTGGAACGGGAACTAGATTCCGGGCTGGCACACCATTCGTTATATATTGATCTACCATCTCCTTACTTTGTAAAAAAGAGAGTCTGGATTTTGGGATCAATAATTTATCTACAACATATCGACTTAGCATGCCGCGAATTCGATAAAAATGTTTTTTTACTGGATGTTTTGTCAACAAAGACAATGACTCATATGCCGCCCCAACCGGATATGAGGCCCAGTAAATCATTGGCACTCGAAATAAACGGGCGCAGAATAAAAAGAAGACGCCACTCAATGCTTTATCTCGCACCACGATTGCATCGAAATTCTTCTTGGCTTTAAACAAAGCCAACGGAAAAAAAATCCGCCAGAATTTTGTTTTTAAACCATCAGCCAATCGGGGAGATAGAACCATCTCGCCACCAGGCCAGTCGCAGGGCAGCTGATCGACTACAGGGCAGGCCAGCAGATCGCTTTCAACTCCAAGTGCCGGCAGTAATTTCCCAAACAAGGTATAGACATCCGGTCTTTTGGTATCACATTCCTCGCGAACCACATATAGCAAACGCATAAAAACCTCATACAAACGGACATCAAATGAGTACCGTCAAGATCCAAATATCCGACTGCGACTAACGGATGGTAGTGATGTGTAAAGCTGGCTCAAGAAATCTTCTTGATATTTGAAGCTGGCTTCGGCATCTCGACCAATAGCGGACACCCGAAATACCATACCATCCGGCACCACACGATTTGCCCCATAACTGAGTTGCATCATTTTATGCTGCCAACCAGTCAGGGCAACTTTCTCCCCGACCGTCATCCAATAGGTGATCGGCTCTACCCGCTCTCCCATGACCGCAATCATGCGCTTGACGGGTAGGTTGGTTTGCCCGATCTTTAGATGGTCCATCGACTGCTGGCCGATCGAAAAGCCTTGTGCGCCATAACAGACTTCGGGCCTGTGCACACGCAATGCATCACTTTGGTCACCACCGTATGCTATCGACAACATGATCCGCTGGCCTGTCTTGTTGACATAGGTACGTTGAACCAGTTGGCTATATATACGGTTGATCTTTTCCTGAATCTCAGGGTTGATCTGGGCGATTGTCGGTGCTTTTTCAATTGCCCAGTCGCCTAGATGCTCAGGAATCAGCGCCTGCAAATCGATGGGGTGCTGTTTTGCCATGTACTGGGTCGGCTTCATTGCCAGTGCAGCAAAAGCGCTGGCCAACATGACCATTCCGGCCAATAGACCACGTAGATTCATTGCGAAACCTCATGGCTGTCTTTACCACCAAACAATCCCAGGAGCGCGTCGATCGACAATAAGCCCAGCAATGCCACAATGAATAGAAAGATACCGGCGAAGCCATGAACAAAACCTTGTGCTGCTTCATTCCCCTGATAAAAAGTGATTAATACCAGCACGATTACACGAACTACGTTGGCAATAAATGCAATTGGCAAAATAAGGCCCGCAAGCAGAATGTTTCGCCAAATGGCACGATATTCCATCAGATAGAGGTATAAAAGCCCCATTGCACTCAGCGAAAACATTGAATGCAAACCAGAACATGCATCTGCAACCAATAATTGATATTGACCAATATTCAACATCACACCATTTCTGGCGACGGGATAACCAAATCCATAGAGCAGTGACTCAGCAATGGCTGATACATGCAACTTCAAGGCTGCCGTTGCCGCATCAACAAATGCGCCTGGCAACGGCAGCATGAATATCAGGAAAAACAACGGAAACAGACATACCCTGACCGCGCGCCACCCCCAGTGAAACAGTAGCAAAGTGGCAAGAATGGGGATCTGTGCGCCAAGCTCAAGAATGACGATATCCTGCGAACGCCCAACCACATAACAACAACAGCCAAGCAGCAGCAAAGCCCAGGCACTAACATTGGCTGGCTTAGGAGGCAATGCAAGCAATACATCTCGCTTTGACCACAACAACCAATATGACATGACCATTACGATGGGGCCATGTGCTTGTTCATCCGCCAGCCACAGGCCGTTGAATAATGTGTAATACGTTGGGATGAACAGCACCAATAGCCCAACCAGCAATGGAAGACTATCGATGGGCCGAAAAACTTGTGTTGCCAACATGATCCTCAACCTGGATTCAATATTCGTTCAGTACGCCACCACACAACGTGACGCCACTGCGCACCAAATCAGACTGAAGGCTTTTGACGACCTTCAATTTCGTATGACTATTCCGAGCTACCACCAAGGCCCCACCAACGCGACTCGCCACCAACTCCAGATCAGCTCCCATGTCATAAGAAGGGGTATCGATCAGAATGATGTCAAAGTGCCGCTGGTAATATTGGAGCACCTTGAAAAACAATTGACGGGCAAGCAGCTCCTGCGGATTGGGCGGAATCGGTCCAGCGGGAACCACCCAGAGATTGGCCACCTGACTGACACGTTGAAACACATCAACCTTTGCCCGTCCAGCGAGCACATCAGCCAACCCGCTGCGATGGGCCAATGCAAAAAGCTCATCCAGACGTGGTTGACGGAAGTTGGCATCAATCAACAAGGTACGCATACCTAATTGAGCAAACAGCACTGCCAGATTGGCCGAGACATGAGAACAGCCGGATCTACGATGCGGAGAGCACACTGCCAACTGCTTTCGGCCACTATCGAACCATCTCAACAGCAGCTGCCCACGGATGGTACGCAGTGCCTCCGCTTCACGACAAAATGGATCAAATAGCACGCTGAGCTCTTTGCTCAGCCTGCTTTCGGTAGGTGAAACCCAATCAAACGCAAATTGGCGAGACAGTGCACGTAGTACGTCCTCCTCCTTGGCCAAGCCCATCAAGACAGCGGCTTCACCAAAGCGGATGCACTTCTCCCGTCGAACACTGTCGATACGCTCAACGTCTTCTTTGCGGATACATCCGGCCTCAACCAGCAGCTTCCCAATGGCCACGCGAGGTGGCCTTGGCTCGGCTGACACCGTCTTTTTAGGAATCTCGATATTTCGGGCAGTCGCTAAATCCATACATGCATCCTCAGTACTGCACTGTTGTGGTCACAATGGGGTGAGATGCTGACTTTCGACGACGCCAACGCCAACGGCGCGTTGGATTTTTCTGATCGTACTTGGGTAATGCAGCGAGCGTGCGAACATCCAATGCTTCTGCCAGCTCATCCACGCTACGCACCCGTCGGTCAAACAATTCCATCAAAAACGCGCACAACAAACCCAACACCCCACCCAAAAAGACCGATAAGGCAATGTTGAGCAATACACGAGGTTTGGAAGGATTGATGGGCTCCACTGCACGGGCAAGCAATACCACATTGGATTGATTGGCTTCGCTTTCCATGCGGGTCTGGCTGGCACGCTGCAATGCCGCATCATAGGCACGTTGCGCATTCTCGACTTCGCGCGTCAGCACACCCATCTCATCACGTAGTTTCTTGAGCTCCAACACCCTCGATTTCTGGGTGGCTAAAGCCGCACGCAATTCGGTTTCACGCTTTTGCTGCATTTGGGCGGTATTGACAATGCCACTGCTTGCTGTGCGGATTTCCTGATCCAGCTTCCGACGTATGCTATCGACTTCAGATTGCGCTTGTTTGAACTGCGGGTGATTTCTACCAAGACGCTCATTGGCTTCCGCCAATTTAGTCTCAGCCCGGGCAAGCTCGGCTTTCAAATTCTGTACCATCGGGCTGGACATGATCTCAGGCAATCCCTCTCGCCCCGCCCCGGACACTTCACCCAGTTGACGCTGACGCGATTGCCCTTCCACGCGCTGCCCTTGTGCGCTGGTGACCAGGCTGCTCAACTCAATCAACTTGGCATTTTCGACATCCAGCCGTTCATCAATGGCAACAATGCCTTTTTCCTGCTGGTAGGCGGAGAGCTGTCGCTGTGCTTTCTCCAGGTTGTTTCGCAAGCCTTTGAGCTGCTGATCGAACCATGCCGCTGTCTGTCTGGCAGGAGCCACTTTCAGATCCAGGCTGGTCTCAATGAAGGCCTCAGCAAAAGCATTGGCCAGCAAAGTGGCAAATTGAGGGTTTTCATTGGAAAACGAGACTTCCATGACATTACTATCACGTGAGGGGCGCGCATCCAATTTCTTGAGCAAAAGATCAGCCAACCAATAACGGATCTCGCCCCGACCACGCGTGTCATCCTGAAACTGGATACGCACCTCGGGACTGTCAGCGAGATGCAGTTTATCCACCACTTTCACCGCCACCGTGCGGCTGGTGAGCACATCCAGCTGGGTGGACATATAGCCGGGCATGATGAGCGCGGGCGTAGTCATGCCAGTCAGCGGATCAGCCGCTTTGGTGTCCACCAACACCGTGGCGGTGGATGTATAGGTCTTGGGCATGATCAAGCTGATCACGGTGACCACCCCGACCGTGACCGCCAAGCAAAGTGCAATCACCCAGTATCGCGCACGCAAAGCAGTGACAAACTGTCCAAATGTCATGGTGTTTTCCTGAGAATTTGAAACGCGGCGCTGACGTTAGAAAACACGCTCTTTGATCTGCAGCACGTCATCAGCCTGGATCGCATCATCCACGCTGATTGACGTGGTCTGCAGCACACCTTTGCCATCGCGACGCTTGACCACAATTCGTCCCTCCGTACCACGTGGCGTGATCCCACCGCCAAGTGACAAGGCTTGCGCCACGCTCATCTTGCGCTCCAGGCGATATGAACCAGGCCGCTGCACTTCGCCATAGATGTAAAACACAGCAGCGCGAGGTACATAGATGACATCCCCATTACCCATGGCAACATCCAGCGCACGATCACCCTGTTGCAACAATGCCAGGGTATCAATTTCCCGCCGATAGAGTTTGCCATCTCGGCGCTGGATCAGCACGATGTCATCCGCAGCTTGTGGCGCCGCCCCCCCTGCCATAGCAAGCAGATCGGTCAAGGTCGACGCAGTCTCCAACGGATAACGCCCCGGCTTATTGACATTTCCCAGTATTGAGACCTGCTTACTGCGATACTGGGTCACCAACACGCTGACTTCAGGCTGCTTGACAAATCCCCCTCGCCTCAAGGCATCGGCAATCCGCTGCCCGGCCTCCTTGGCGCTCAGTCCCATCACGGCCACATCACCAACCAAGGGGAAGATAACCCCTCCGGCCTCACTGACTCTGGCCTCCGTTGTCAGATCATTCTGACCATAGACGGCAATGCGCACGACATCGCCCGCGCCCAGCTGGTAATCACCCGCCGCTGCCGAACAGATGGCTGCCTGCAAGAACAGGCAAGCCGCGAAGAAACGTACCACCCACTGCATCATTTGAGCGCCCCGACACCTTGTGTAATGACATCATCGCCCACCTTGGCCCCCGCAGGTGAGGCAGCCGCCGCAGGTACAGTCGCGCCCGCAAATTCTCCCAGATAGGCGATTTGAGTCTTGCCACGCGCCTCGTTGATCAGTGATTTCACCTTTTCCGAGCGGGCCTGATTCTGCAGATAGGTGCTGATGATCGGCTTGGCTTTGGTGAAATCAACCGGCTCCAGACGGGCGCTGGTCAGCTCCATGACAGTGAACCGCCCATTACCCGGCACCAGCAGGGAACGATGCTCTGGCAGCGAGGCGAGCTTTGGCAGCACTGATAAAGGAATCTGCTCCGCTGCTTTCACATCACGGCTCAGATAAGCTTTTGCACCTTGCTGCTCAACAAATGATTTGATGGTTGCCGCGTCCGCGCCAGCTTCGATGCGCTTGGCCACTTCCACCGGCAGGCTGGCATTGCCACCTTGCACGGTCAGCTCTGCCAGATCATAGATCTTGCGCTGTTCAAACAATTGAGGATGTGTCGAGAAATAGGCTCTGATCTTGTCTTCTGGCACATCTGTCGAGTGCCCCAATTGACGCTCCAGATAATGCCGGGCCAGAACTTGTTGCTTGGATGCCTCCAACGCCAACAGCACAGCAGGGTCACGATCCAATTTTGACTCCATCGCCAAATTGACCAGTGCCTGTTGCTCTACCAGACTTTCCAACACCTGCTTACGTACTTCCGCAGCCTGCTCCGGCTTGGCAGGGACAGTGGCCAGCGCATGATTGAGCTGATGAACCGTGATTTCGGATTCACCCACCTTCGCCACCACCTGCGATGCCTCCTTCGCAGCATCTTTTTTTCCACAGCCGACCATGCATAGAACAGCCGGAACACACAATGCAAGCGCTATTTGATTGATACGCACAATTCCCCCAACACCCGAAAACATATGAAACTCAAGGCCACCCAGCACAGGGTAGCCAACTAGATTTAATTTAAGATTTTTGTTTTCCCATCAAAGCTGGCGCTTACGACGCATAATGGCCAAGCCAACCACACCAAGCCCCGCCAACAACATCAGCCCGACCGAAGGCTCCGGCACCGGCGAAACGCGCCCCTCGGCAACTTGCCCACCGATGATCCAGCCATCGGCTTGCTGATGGTAGCCACCCACCGACAACGCTTTGGGCGGTTCGCCCATGCTCATGTCAATCAGCAAGTGATTTACTACGTCATACCGGCCCAGCCTGCGCTGCGCCAGACTGCCAGGGTCAGCAGATGGGAGAAACTGGGCACCCAGCCTGGAAAAACTGTCCATGGAGAAATCGATAACATCGATGAAGGCAGCACTTCGGTCCTTGCGCTGGCTGACATGCTGCTCATGCACGGTCCCGCCGACCAGCAGGCCCAATGCAAAAGATTGGCTCCGATCGTCAGCCAACGCTGGCGAAATCACCATGGATATCGGCAGCCGACCAAACACACCCGAGCTCGCATGGGCGCTACAGACAGCCAACAAGAGGAACAGTCCAAAAGTTCTGATATACATCCTCATCGAACACCCTCCCCCTCACACACAACCTCCAAAGCAGGCTGCAACACATATGGAAAACCGCAACATGCCAACACAATGCTATCACATGCAAAGCGTAGGCTAATGGAATATCCGGGCCATCTTATCAAGATTTTTTGCCGTGCCGCAACAATTTACGCCTTTCAGATATCGCGTGAACCTGGAAAATAACCTCGGCAAATCATTAAAAAATCATTTAAAATCAACAGATTACACAAACACAAAGGGAAAACCCCAATGTCAGAATACTTGTGATTTCAGACTTTTTTACATTTTCATATGATTTATGCTTGATTTTAACACGGAAATCATTTGTCATTTTTCAAAAAATACGAACAACACGTTGTTTAATAACAATTATCAACACCGAAAAAGCAGGTTAGTCGAGAGTGGTGAATCCAATAAAACACACACAATGCCATACTCATATATTCTAAAATATCTCATAAAAATAATCACATATATCAAAATACATACCGGCACTTCACTCATCAAACCACTGAAATCCGTCAACGACTTATAATTCATATATAATCAATTTGTAATTTTGTAGTATGTTTGTAGCTTTTCTCTCATTGCCTGTACATGGCCACCCTGAAAAAGCAGCAACTGGCCAGGCCAGCCAATAGGCGCCATCATTCACATCACCTCCATCGGTACGGACAAATTCATAACCAACTGAATCAAAATAATATTTATCTCAATCAATCTACCAACCACCAACCGCATGCTCTTTGCCGGCAGCACTTAACCATGGTTCAGCGCCTGTTCACACGTGGCTTGCCATGCTCTTGACTGCAAGGCACGATACGGCGTGATATGCTGATATAAGCCTAAGGAAATGATTGTCGCTGTTCCTTGGCACACATGTTTCCATCCACCACTTCTTGATACCTGCAATGTAGGGTTTGTGATGTGCCAATTACTGGGCATGAATTGCAACGTGCCAACCGATATCTGCTTTTCGTTCACTGGGTTTGCCTGCCGTGGTGGGCGAACCGATGAGCATCGAGATGGTTGGGGAATCGCTTTTTTTGAAGACAAAGGCTGCCGAGTCTTTCGAGACTATCTCGCGTCCTCGGAGTCGCCCGTTGCGCAGCTGGTGCAACACTATCCCATCAAGTCAACCAATGTGATCGCACACATCCGCAAGGCGACACAGGGGCAGATCAATCTGGCGAACACCCACCCCTTCCAACGTGAGTTATGGGGGCGTTATTGGGTGTTTGCGCACAATGGCAATCTTGACAAACTGCCGACACTGGTGGGCAAAACCTATCAGCCGGTGGGTACGACCGACAGTGAGCTGGCGTTCTGCCTCATCTTGGAGAAATTACGTGCGCAGTTCGATACAGAGCCATCGGCGGAGGTGCTGTTTCAGGCAGTCAGCCAGCATGCAGGGGAGTTGGCCCAGTTGGGCACCTTCAACTTCATGCTATCCAATGGTGAGTGGCTGTTCGTTCATTGCACCAGCCATCTGCATTACTTGATTCGGCGGGCGCCGTTCTGCAAAGCCCATTTGCTGGATGAAGATGTAACGGTTGATTTTGCCGAGGTCACGACGGAGCAGGATCAGGTCGCCATCATTGCCACCCAACCGCTGACGGACAATGAGAATTGGATAGCCCTGATGCCCGGCCAGATGATAGGGTTCATGAATGGGCAGGTCTGCTGGCAGGCACAAACCCTGCCGGAAACCTGGTTTGAAGCAAGGCGCCAGGCAGCGAAGACAGCCGCCTGACGGTTTCATGCCGACAGGCAGCTTTATGTGCCACCCGCCACAAACTGCGTTCCTGGCTGGTTTTCTGGTAACGACGCCTGCTCAATGGTGTGCATGGCTGCGCGGATCTGCTTCTGGATGTCTGCAGAGCAAGATGCCTGTACATCCGCCAGTGCGGCACCCAGCAAGTCAGCGGCCAAGCAAGCCGGGTCGCGATTCAATACCAATGCCATGGCTCGTAACGACAGATTACCCGCTGTCGTGATGGGCACTTGCATTGGCCTCACTGCAGAGCTACTGCAATCACAGCTATATTCATGTTGCCCTTGTGCCGCGATCAGCCGCGCGGTCACACTTTCCAGCTCCCGTCCCATGATACGCCTCCAATTGTGAGCACATCGTTTGATGAAACCAGGTTGTGCGGCATGAGGGGGGTTCGCGGTGTAGCCGCTCCCCCCGACTACTGAACCAGCGGTGTGCGACTCGCAGCGATATCAATCCCTTGGATATCCGCCTGCCCCACCAGCAGATTCAGATATTGATTGACTGCCCGTCGAAGCGATGAGTCGTTCAGGAATTGTGCAATACGTGATTCCACTTCCTCAAATGGCAGCATGCGACCTTCATCGCGCCGCAAGACCTGCAGAATGTGTAGACCGAACCGTGTTTCGACCAGCTGCTCGGCAAACTGCCCCGTATTCAAGCGAAACAGCACGGCATCGAACTCCGGCACGGTCTGCCCACGTTGCAATTGACCAAGATGGCCGCCCATTTCACTTGAGGGGCAGTTGGAGTATTGCTTGGCCAGCGCCTCGAATCGATCTGGATTGGCCTTGAGCTCTTCCAGCACGCTGCTGGCCGTTGCTCTCAGCAGCTCAAGTGGCGCCTGCTCGGTGATTTGGAACAAAATATGCCGCGCCTCGGCCAGCTCGCCTTGGCGAAATTGCTCGGGGTGATTCTGATACCAGGTGTGGCAGGCATCACGATCCGCGTCCGGCACGGTCACTTGGCTCATCAATACCGCATCGATGCGTTCATCATCGTTGTCCGCATCGATTGCCAGCTCAGTTGCTTTTTCCAGCAACAGCTTACGCAGGATCAATTCATAGACCGCTGCTTGTAATGGGTTATCGGCATCGTCATGTCGCAACAGTTCCTCTGCGATCATATCGTCTGTTATCTCGCCGCCGTTGACGGTAATCGCCATGTCTGATTCTCCGGAACTCAACAATCAATCCCAACCCAGGGCTACATGGCGCGAGGCCCTGTCGGCGCGGTTTCACGGCTCACGCCGAAACCAGGTCAACAGAGCCCAAGGCTGGCTTACAACAGTTTACCGCGTTCTGACCAATTGCCAGGCACGATTCAGATAGGTCACCGATGCCAGGCCGCTCCAAATGTGCACCAAACGTGTGAACGGGAAGATCACGAACAGCGACATACCCATGAACAGGTGCAGCTTGAAGACAAACGGCGCACTTTGCACGATCATCGCTGCCCCACCTTTAAAGGTGACGACATGCTGCGCCCAGGTCATCAGCACCACCATCATGTGGCCATCCATGTGCCCAGCCGAGACTGGGATAGTGGACAGCCCCAGCAACAGGGTCAGCAGAATCCAGATCATCACCAGCTTGTCTGCAAACTTGGTCTGCGCTGCAATGCGCGGCTCTGTCAGACGGCGGTGCAACAGCACCAGCAGGCCGATCAGGCAGGATACGCCGAAAATACCGCCCATGGCCATGGCAAAGCCTTGCTTGAAACCATGACTGACACCCAGCGCATCCCACACTGCCACAGGGGTCAACAACCCCACCAGATGGCCGAAGAACAGTCCCAGGATACCAACATGGAACAGGATGCTGCCGACTCGCAGATTACCTTGTTTCAAGAGCTGGGATGAGTCACTTTTCCAGGTGTACTGCTCGCGTTCGAAGCGGATCAAGCTCCCCAGCAGGAAGATCGTCCCTGCGATATAGGGGTAGATGCCGAACAGAAATTGTTGAAAGTAGTCCATTGATTTCTCCTTTACCCGTTCAGCCGCTCACCGCGCCAACACGATGCCCTTTGGGGTAGAACTTCACTGATTGCACGCCCGGTTTCAGCAGGGGCTCGACGCCGTCCGGGCTAGGCCCGAACACTTCCATGGCCTCATCCATGTCACGCACGGGTGGCTCGACCAGTGGCTTGGGCTCTACCGTGGTCAACATCCGCAAGGCGCCGAACACGCAGTGATAAGGGCTGCCATTGGCTTGCAGCTTGTCGCCGATCAGCGCCAGCACATGAATGGCATCCCCCAGCAAGCGCTCAGCGTCTTCCGCAGGCAGCTGAGACAGGAACTCCAGAAACAGCGGAACATAGTCTGGCAGCTCATCTGGCGTCATCAACAGGCCATGACGTTTGTATTCCTGCAGCAGATCGACCATGGCCTGGCCGCGATCGCGGCTTTCACCGTGAATGTGCTCAAACAGGTGCAGGCTGTGTTTGGGGTTACGGTCAAAGGTTGCGACGTAATTCTCCTGTAGCGCTACTTGACCCTGACTGGCCAGAAAGTCAAACAGAGGGGTCAACTTGTCAGCCAGCGCTGGCTGGGCAGCCAGGGCAGCCTGCAATTCAGGCAGCGCCGCCAGCAGCTCCGGGCCAGGATAGGTCAGCAAGGCAGAGAGCACCTGAAAGTGCAGCACACCTTGGCGGGGCTCCTGGGCGTCATGCATTTTCAGCCTCCTTCTTCTTACGTGATTTCGGCATATCGACAAAGATCACGCTGCCTTGTGGCTTCTTGCCGAACAAGCTGCCTTCTGACGCACCGCCAGAGCAACCATTGCCGAAACTGAAGCCGCAGCTGCCTTTCTCATTGAAGCTGTCTTCGGCCATTTCCTTATGGCTGGAGGGAATGACGAAGCGATCTTCGTAATTGGCGATGGCCATGGTCTGGTACATGTCCTCTACCTGCGCCTCGCTCAGCCCGACTTGCTTGAGCACCGCCGTATCGGCCTGCTTGTTGACTGTCTGCGAGCGTTTGTAGGCACGCATCGCCAGCATGCGATCCAGCGCACTCAGTACCGGGGCTTCCTTGCCTGCGGTCAGCAGGTTGGCCAGGTATCGCACCGGAATCCGCAACGACTTGGTATCGGGTATGTAGCCATCCATACCCATCTTGCCGGCCTCTGCCGCAGCCTGGATCGGTGACAGAGGCGGGATGTACCAGACCATCGGCAGCGTGCGGTATTCCGGATGCAAGGGGAACGCCACCTTCCATTCGCAGGCCATTTTGTAAACTGGCGACTTACGTGCGGCCTCCAACCAAGAGTCCGGGATACCCTGCCGACGAGCCTCGTCGATCACTTCCTGTGCATTCGGGTCGAGGAACACCTTGAGCTGGGCTTCGTACAGATCCTGCTCATTGGCAACCGAGGCCGCTTGCTCGATACGGTCTGCGTCATAGAGCATCACACCCAGATAGCGGATACGCCCCACGCAGGTCTCTGAGCATACTGTCGGCTGGCCGGCCTCGATCCGAGGGAAGCAGAAGATGCACTTTTCCGCCTTGCCAGTGTGCCAGTTGTAATAGATCTTTTTGTATGGGCAGCCGGAGATACACATCCGCCAACCACGGCACTTGTCCTGATCCACCAGCACGATGCCATCGTCTTCCCGCTTGTAGATCGAGCCGGATGGGCAGGATGCAACACAGGTCGGGTTCAGGCAGTGCTCGCACAGGCGTGGCAGATACATCATGAAAGTATTTTCGAAGGTCGAATACATCTCCTTCTGCACACCTTCAAACAAGGCATCACGGCCCCGCGAGCTGAATTCACCACCCAGATCATCTTCCCAGTTCGGGCCCCATTCGATCTTGTCCATTTTCTGGCCAGTGATCACCGACACAGGGCGGGCGGTTGGCGGGGTCTGCGACAGGGGCGCATTTTGCAGGCGCTCGTAATCGTAGGTGAATGGCTCGTAGTAATCGTCGATTTCCGGCAGATTGGGGTTGGCAAAGATATTGGCGAGAATCCGTAATTTGCCACCCTGACGAGGCTCGATCTTGCCATCCGCCCGGCGGCGCCAGCCGCCATTCCATTTCTGCTGGTTTTCCCATTCCTTGGGGTAACCGATACCGGGCTTGGTTTCTACGTTGTTGAACCACACGTATTCCACGCCGTCACGGCTCGTCCAGACGTTTTTACAGGTTATCGAGCAGGTATGGCAGCCGATACACTTGTCCAGATTCAACACCATGGCGATTTGTGCGCGAATCTTCATTTGCTTGCTCCTTCCTCAGCCATGGGGCCTTCCAGCCAATCCACCTTCTTCATCTTTCTCAACACCACAAATTCGTCGCGGTTCGAGCCCACCGTGCCGTAGTAGTTGAAACCATACGCTTGCTGGGCATAGCCGCCGATCATGTGCGTGGGCTTGGTCACAGCACGGGTCACCGAGTTGTGAATACCCCCTCGGAAGCCAGATGTCTCAGCGCCCGGCACATTCACGATCTTTTCCTGGGCGTGGTACATCAGACACATGCCACGTGGCACGCGCTGGCTGACCACTACCCGCGCAGTCAAGGTACCATTGACGTTGTAGACCTCGACCCAGTCGTTATCGACAATACCCGCCTCCTTGGCCTCTTCTTCCGAAATCCACACATGTGGCCCCCCGCGTGACAGAGTCAGCATGCGCAGGTTGTCGGAATAGGTACTGTGGATACCCCATTTCTGGTGCGGCGTGATCCAGTTCAACACCAGCTGCTTGTTACCATTACCTAATTTGTCGATCACTGGCTCGATGGTCTTGGTATCGATGGCTGGCTTGTAGACACACAGCTCCTCACCGAAATCGATCATCCAGCGATGATCCTGGTAAAACTGCTGCCGCCCGGTCAGGGTGCGCCAGGGGATCAGCTCATGCACATTGGTGTAACCTGCGTTGTAGCTGACCTCTTCACTTTCCAGGCCAGACCAGGTCGGGGAGCTGATGATCTTGCGCGGCTGAGCTTGCACGTCACGGAAGCGGATCTTGTCATGTTCGCGCGGCAAGGCCAGATGGGTGTGATCCCGCCCGGTGATTTTCGACAATGCCTCCCAGGCCTTGACCGAGACGTGTCCGTTGGTCTCGGGCGCTAACGTCAGGATCACTTCGCAGGCGTCGATAGCTGACTCGATCTTTGGCAGCCCTTTCGATACCCCCTCTTCAGTGACTACCTTGTTCAAGTTGGCCAGATCATGTACTTCATGCTGGGTATTCCAGGAAATCCCCTTACCGCCATTGCCTACCTTGCTCATCAGGGGCCCCAGCGCGGTGAATTTCTTGTAGGTCTCACCATAATTGCGCTCCACCACCGTCATCGCAGGGGCGGTTTTGCCTGGGATCAGATCACACTCGCCATGCTTCCAGTCCTTTGGCTCCAGCGCTTGGCCAAGCTCGGACGGCGTATCATGCATCAACGGCGTCAGCACCAGATCTTTACGGGTACCGAGGTAATCGCCAGCAATCTCACTGAATTTCTTGGCGATACCTTTATAGATCTCCCAATCAGTCTTCGATTGCCACAAAGGCTGCACAGCCTCGCTCAACGGATGGATGAACGGGTGCATGTCCGACGTGTTCAGGTCGTCCTTCTCATACCAGGTGGCGGTTGGCAGTACGATGTCACCATACAGACAAGTGGTAGACATGCGGAAATCCAACACCACCATCAGATCCAGTTTGCCCTCTGCGGCAGGCCGCACCTTGATCTCGGTGGGCTTGATCGCATCGTCTTCATCACCGAACACCGCGTTTTGCGTGCCCAGCAGATATTTGAGGAAATACTCGTGCCCCTTGCCGCTGGAGCCGAGAATGTTCGAGCGCCACACAAACAGGTTCCGTGGGAAGTTGGCCGGGTTGTCCGGGTCTTCGCACGACATCTGGATCGCGCCTGATTTCAAGCCACTGACGGTGTACTTCACAGGGTCTTCACCAGCGGCCTCGGCGGCGGCGGTAATGTCCAACGGGTTGGTGCTCAGCTGCGGCGCCGAGGGCAACCAGCCCATCCGCTCCGACTTGGCGTTGAAGTCGATCAGTGACATCTCGCCAAATTTGGCTTTATTGGCAGTCGGGCTGACGATTTCAGTCACATGCAGCTTCTCGTGCCGCCACTGGCTGGTGTGGGCATACCAGAAGGACGTTCCGTTCATCTGGCGGCTCGGGCGGTTCCAATCCAGCGCGAACGCCAGCGGTGCCCAGCCTGTCTGTGGACGCAGCTTTTCCTGCCCCACGTAGTGGCACCAGCCCCCACCCGATTGGCCGACACAGCCACACATCATCAGCATATTGATGATGCCACGGTAGATCATGTCATTGTGATACCAGTGGTTCAACGCGGCCCCGACGATCACCATGCTCTTGCCATGAGTCAGGTGAGCATTCTCGGCAAACTCACGCGCCACCTGGATCACCAGCTCACGTTTGACCGTGGTGTGTTTTTCCTGCCAGGCCGGGGTATAGGGCAGATCATCATCGTAGCTGCGTGGCACATCACCACCCAGGCCTTGATCCACGCCATAATTGGCCAGCATCAGGTCATAGACGGTGGCGACCAGTGCCTCACTACCATCGGCCAAGGTCAGCAGACGGGCCGGCACCTTGCGCACCAACAGATCATCGGCATCCTTGCCACCGAAATACGGGAAGGCGACATCGACGATCTGGTCATGAACAGCTACCTGCGACAGGCGCAGATCGACCTCGCTACCATCCTTGCCATTGCGGGTTTCCAGATTCCACTTACCACTTTGTCCCCAACGGAAGCCGATCGAACCATTGGGCGTCACCAACTGGCCGGTCTTTTCGTCATAGGCCAGGGTCTTCCAATCCGGGTTATTGGCCTCACCCAGGTTATCCGCCAGGTGCGAAGCACGCAGGAAGTGGTCACTCACATAGTTGGGCCCCTGCTTTTTCAACATCACCAGCATCGGCATATCGGTGTATTGCTTCACATAGCCGGTGAAATAATCGCTCTTGCCCGGCAGATGCCACTCTTTAAGGATCACATGGCCCATGGCCATAGCCAGCGCGGCATCCGTCCCCTGCTTGGGGGCCAGCCAGATGTCACCGAATTTGACCATCTCGCCAAAGTCGCTGGACACCGCTACCGTCTTGGTGCCCTTGTAGCGGACTTCGGTGTAGAAATGCGCATCTGGTGTGCGGGTCTGAGGCACATTCGAGCCCCACACCATCAGATAGGTCGAGTTGTACCAGTCAGCCGATTCGGCCACGTCAGTCTGCTCACCCCAGACCTGCGGGCTGGATGGCGGCAGATCGCAATACCAATCGTAGAAAGACAAAGGCACGCCGCCGATCAAGCTCAGGTAGCGGCTACCCGCTGCATAGCTGACCATGGACATGGCAGGAATCGGTGAGAACCCGACGACGCGATCCGGGCCGAATTTCTTGATGGTGAACGCGTTGGCCGCTGCGATGATCTCATTGGCCTCTTCCCAGCTGGAGCGCACAAAGCCCCCCTGCCCACGCACCTTTTTGTAGCGGGCTGCGCGAGTCGGGTCTTGGCTGATGTATTCCCATGCCGCAACCGGCGCCATGGTCTTGCGTGCTTCGCGCCACATCTCGGCCAAGCGGCCACGGATCATCGGATACTTGACCCGCTGTGCCGAATACACATACCAGGAATACGATGCGCCACGTGGACAGCCGCGTGGCTCATGGTTGGGCAGGTCAGGACGGGTGCGGGGGTAGTCGGTCTGCTGGGTTTCCCAGGTGATCAGGCCGTTTTTGACGTAGACCTTCCACGAACAGGAGCCTGTGCAGTTGACGCCATGGGTGGAGCGGACGATCTTGTCGTGCTGCCAGCGTTGCCGATACCCATCCTCCCAGGTGCGATCTTCATCCACGACGGCGCCATGCCCATCGGAAAAGGTCGATTTCACCCGGCTGAAATATTTCAAACGATCAAGAAAGTGGCTCATTGTGCCTCCAGACAGAATCCTTGTCGCCTACCGGCAGCCAAGCCAGGGCGAACTGATGATGCTGGAAGCTTATGCGGATCGGCATGTACATAACATTCACCAGAAGTGCTGACAGATCAGCGCATTGGCACTAGCCCACCCTAGCCGTTTTCAGGAGGGCGACTAGTTCGAATGGACTATCCCGCAACGAATCACCTCTGGACTGCCCAACTGGCACCAATCCATATCAACAGGCCCAAACCGATGGCCCTATGCCATTCAGCGGGCTTGCAGCTTTGGGTCAATTGAATTATCAAATAAGAAACCTGCTCTTTCCGGACACCGCTCTATCATGGTGTGTGTTCGAGATGCCACCAAGGAGCCATCCATGAGCATGACTTTCTGGATTCAAACCCTGGAAAATGGCCAATTCAACGAAGACAGCGACGATGACTCACTGATGTTCGATTATTGTGATGATCTCGACGAGCTTTGCGACGAGTTGGGTGTGGCCAAGTTGTCATCCTTTTCAGATCAGACCGACATGGAATACAACTTGGCTGATGATTTTTCCGACGAGGAGGACGACGAGCCCGACGACGATGACGGCTATCAGGTCGATGATATGGAGTGGTTTGATGCCGATGCCGGGCTGTTGACACTCAAGGCGCTCCACGATCACCTGCAATCCCACCCGCAGGACTGGCTGGCCGCCTCGCAACAGCGCATGTTGCTGGACGAGCTGTCTGACTGTATTGATGTATTGGACAATCTGTCGGGCGCCAATGGCAAATTCCACCTGGCGGTGATCCTGTAGATGATGGCCGTGCAAGCCGCTCGGGCAGTCCGATCCAATCACATGGTGAACTTAATTGACAGCGCACCGGCCCAAGTGTCCAGGTTTGGTTGACATGGTCTGGAAAATGCAACGTTGTCTTCTGGGTATCCTGATGCTGATACCCGCCACACAGGTGATCGCCTGCCCCGCCGATGACACCTACCTTCAGGTATTGGGCTCAGGCGGGCCAGAGCTGACCGGTCGGGCTCAGACCAGCTATCTGGTTTGGGATCATGGCAAGGCACGTGTATTGATTGATGCCGGCCCAGGCAGCGCAATCAATTTCGGGCGGGCCAGGGCGCGGTTCGAAGACCTGCAAGCGATTGCGCTGACCCATTTGCACACTGACCATAGTGCCGACATCGTCGCCTTCATCAAAGCCGGTTTTTTTGAAAACCGCGATCAAGACCTGCCCTTGTTCGGCCCTGATGGTGCCAGCCGTTTCCCCGCCACCACCGAATGGGCTCAGGCCCTATTCGACAAGGAGCAAGGTGCCTACCGCTATCTGGCAAGATTTGTGACTGACCAGGAGGACGCGAGCCCCTACCGGCTGCGCCCACAGGACATCCTGCCCGATGGTGATACGCCAACCGTGGCATTCAATCAAGCGCCACTGAAACTGACCGCTGTGACAGTTGGACATGGCGCAGTGCCTGCATTGGCCTGGCGGGTGGATCTGAATCATCGGGCCGTCGTCATCAGCGGCGACACCAACGGCAATGGCCCGGCCTTGACAAACCTGGCCAAGCACAGCGGCCTGCTGGTTGCACACAATGCGGTGCCTGAAGGAGCCCAAGGCGTGGAACGCGCACTTCACATGCCGCCGTCGCGCATCGGAGAGATTGCCGCCATCAGCCAGCCCGCCCGATTGGTGCTATCGCATCGCATGCGCCGTACCTTAGGCCAGGAGCAGCAAACCAAGCGTGCCATCCGACAGGCTTACCACGGGCCATTGCAGTTTGCCAACGATTTGGACTGCATCCGAATCCCGGCGACGCCCTGATCATCGCCCACCGCTTCCCAAGCCGGACAGTACATGTTTGAATGTCGGCTGTCCAATCCAGAAACCAACCTCATGCCCTACGACCTCGATAGCCGACTGGTGATCGGCCTTGCTTCCAGCGCGCTGTTCGACCTGCAGGATTCAGACCGCGTGTTCCGCCAGCAGGGCGAAGCCGCCTATCGTGCTTATCAACGACAGCACCAGCGCACCCCACTGGCACAAGGGGTCGCCTTTCCATTCATCAAACGTTTGCTGTCGATCAATGCAATCCGGCCAGACGACCCGCCTATTGAAGTGATCTTGCTTTCCCGCAACGACCCGGATACCGGCATGCGAGTCATGGACAGCATCAAGCACCATGGTCTGGACATGACCCGTGCGGTCTTCCTGCAAGGGCGTTCGCCATATCGCTATATTCCTGCACTCAATATCAGCTTGTTTCTGTCCGCCAACGAGCAAGATGTCAAACAAGCCATGGATGCGGGCTATCCCGCAGGGCAGGTGCTGCCTACTCCCGGCGCGGATGACCCTGACGACCACGAATTACGGATTGCATTGGATTTCGATGGTGTCCTGGCTGATGACCAAGCGGAAGCGGTATTTCAAGAGACCCACGACATCAACCGCTTTCACGAGCACGAGCAACAATGGGTCGATGTGCCACACAACCCAGGGCCTTTGGCAGACTTCCTGAAAAAGCTGTCTCAGATTCAACAACTGGAACTGGCAAGCGCTGCCGACAACGATAGCTACCAGCCCAGATTGCGAGTATCGATTGTCACCGCTCGCAACGCCCCCTCGCATGAACGAGTGATCAACACCATGCGTAGCTGGGGCATTGTCGTCAATGAAGCCTTTTTCCTGGGTGGCGTGGCCAAGAGCCGGGTGCTGGAGATCATGCGCCCACACATTTTCTTTGATGATCAGCGGCTGCACCTGGAACCCACTTCAGCGGCCCTGCCCTCGGTACACATCCCATTCGGCGTGACCAACCGGCGGCGTGAGGAATGAACAGGGTCGCCTACGCACCATGACACCGCGAGGGGCGATCAAACCTACCCAGCAAAAAAAAGCCGAAAGCCCGGATTGGTAGACTTTCGGCTTCCTGATTACCACATCAGCTGGCAGGCCAGGACAATCAAGTGATGTCAGCTAGAGGAGAGAAACTATACATCACGAAGCCTGCACTCACGCAGTGTTTCAACGTGAAAACAGCCTCTTATCCAAAATGGCATACTGAGTGGAGAGTTTCAAGGACTTCAATGTCGAAGCCGTTCCAACCGCACTCTGCGGTAATGGAACCACTTGATCGATTGAGGTAAAGCAGGCGGTGTAAACACCCCACGTAAGATGCGGATCAACTCAGAACTTTGGTGATCACAGTCTTGATCACGAAACCCAGCACGCCCAGACCCAAGGTACCGAACATCACCACGGTTCCATACTTGCCCGCTTTGGACTCCTTGGCCAAGTCATACACAATGAAGCCCATGTAGAGAATCAACCCGGTCAAGCATATCTGCAACGACAATTCGGTAAACAGCTCTTCACTCATTACTGCAATGCACCATCGAATAAACGGAAAGAATCGGCTGCGCCTCATCCTTGCCAGGGGGGCGTGCTGGCATTGCCAAGTGCCAAGCCAATCAGCATGCGGCTTGAGGATACCCCATGGGTATTCAGCTGATTCAGCAATCAATTCCGTATATTCTAACCAATATCACATTGCGACGCAGCAATTTGCTGCGGTGTTTCATACACTTGTTTAAAAAAACAGGCGTGCCATATGGCACGCCTGTTGCTTATGCATCAAATCGTTCAGCTGCGTTTTCGGGCGGCAATCCGCATGCGCAGGGCGTTCAGCTTGATGAATCCACCGGCGTCGGCCTGATTGTATGCACCACCATCATCATCAAAGGTCGCGATGGTCTGGTCGAACAGTGTGTCTTTCGAGTCGCGTGACACCACTGACACCCCGCCTTTATACAGCTTGATCCGCACCCAGCCATTGACGTGCTGCTGGGTATGATCGATCAGCACCTGCAATGCCTTGCGCTCTGGGCTCCACCAATAGCCGTTGTAGATCAGGCTGGCGTAGCGGGCCATCAGGTCATCTTTCAGATGGCCCACTTCCCGATCCAGGGTGATCGATTCGATGCCGCGATGCGCTTTGAGGAGAATCGTGCCACCTGGTGTTTCGTAGCAGCCACGCGACTTCATGCCTACATAACGGTTCTCGACCAGATCCAGCCGACCGATCCCATGTTTGCCACCCAGTTCATTCAGTTTGGCCAACATCTCATGGGGTTTCAGACGCACGCCATTCAATGCTACCGGATCGCCTTGCTCGAACTCGATATCGATGTATTCCGGTGAATCGGGGGCAGCTTCAGGCGACACTGTCCAACGCCACATCGATTCTTCCGCTTCGGCTTTCGGGTCTTCGAGATGGCGGCCTTCAAACGAGATATGCAGCAGGTTGGCGTCCATCGAGTATGGTGCGCCCCCTTGTTTGTGCTTCATCTCGATCGGGATGCCTGCCTGCTCGGCGTAGGTCAACAATTTCTCACGCGACAGCAGATCCCACTCGCGCCAGGGGGCGATGACTTTGACGCCGGGCTTGAGGGCGTAGTAGCCCAGCTCGAAACGCACTTGATCATTGCCCTTGCCGGTTGCACCGTGTGACACGGCATCAGCCCCCACCTGATTGGCGATCTCGATCTGCCGCTTGGCGATCAGCGGACGGGCAATCGAGGTGCCAAGCAGATATTCACCTTCATAGATGGTGTTGGCGCGGAACATGGGGAAGACAAAGTCACGGACGAACTCTTCTCGCAGATCATCAATGAAGATGTTCTCCGGCTTGATGCCAAGCTGCAACGCCTTGGCCCGGGCGGGCTCCAGCTCTTCACCCTGACCGATGTCAGCAGTGAATGTCACCACTTCACATTGATAGGCATCCTGCAGCCATTTCAGGATGACTGAGGTATCGAGGCCGCCTGAGTAGGCAAGCACCACTTTCTTGATATCTGACATGAGTTCGACTTTCTACGATACGACTTTGAAATAACCATCCGACCGTATGGGGACCACCTCCACACAGATCTGACATTGCAAGCTGGTCAAGGCGGTTTGATATGCCTCGGACAAGACCGGCAGCAGGCTTTGGGCAATGCGGGCCATGACCGCCCCATCACGTTTGTCGAGCATGTGGATCTTCAGGTGCGCAAAGGCATGATGATCACCACCAGCGCCGACAAAGTAGTCATCCAGGCAGATGGCACGACTCTTGATTTCATCCAACAGGAATTCACCGGAGGCCATCATGGTTTCGTGCAATCGATGGAACAATGCTTGGCGATCGGCGTGGGGATGGAGGTTGGCGGTATATTCAAGTATCAGATGCGGCATGATGTCTTATTCAGGTGAGTGGCAGACGGCCTCGATATTGTGGCCATCCGGATCGAGGACGAACGCACCATAGTAGTCGGGATGGTAGTGCGGGCGCAAACCCGGTGCGCCATTGCAGACCCCACCCGCCGCCAATGCAGCGTGATAGAACGCATCAACCATGGCTCGACTGTCAGCGCGGAAAGCAATGTGCAGACCCGGCTTGTGCGGGACACCAGTGCCAATCCAAAAGTCTGGCTTGGGCGCGACGCCAAACCCTGCCCCTTCGTATCCTCCTGCGTCCTCGCCTTTGAACTCATACAATTTGCCATATCCAAGTGGCGCCAACGCTTGTTCATAGAACGCCTTGCTCTTGGGGTAGTCGGTGACGCGCAATCCAATATGATCCAGCATGTTCCGATTCCTTTATCTCATCAGGTGACCATATGATTTCAATCGGTACGACCCATGGCTGTCAACCATTCGACACCCGCCACGCCACTCACCCTTGGCAGCTCCAACAGCCCTGTGCCGATGGGGCCTAGGCGAGCCGGCCCAGCAATAGATACTCCAACAACGCCTTCTGGGTATGCATGCGGTTTTCAGCCTCATCCCACACCACTGATTGCGGTCCATCGATGACATCTGCAGCGACCTCTTCGCCACGATGGGCAGGCAGGCAATGCATGAACAGCGCATCAGGCTTGGCCACGCGCATCATGTCGGTATCGACCTGCCAATCAGCAAATTGTTGCTTACGGGTATCCTCCTCATCCTCCCAACCCATGCTGGTCCACACATCGGTGGTCACCAGATCGGCGTGGCGGGCGGCGTCCATGGGATCTGTGCATACCTTCAGGTTTGCGCAGGCATCCTCGCCCACATCCAGCTCGAAACCGGGGGGGGTGGACACATGCAAGGTGAAATCAAAGATCTTGGCGGCCTGTAGCCATGAGCGGGCAACATTGTTGCCATCCCCGATCCAGGCGACGGTTTTACCTGCAATCGAGCCACGGTGCTCCATGAAGGTGAAAATATCGGCCATGATCTGGCAGGGGTGGTGTTCATCGGTCAGACCATTGATCACCGGCACGCGTGAATACTGTGCAAAACGCTCGATGATGTCCTGGTTATAGGTACGGATCATCACGATATCGACCATCCGTGAAATCACCCTGGCCACGTCCTCGATCGGCTCGCCGCGCCCCAGCTGGGTCTGGCCGGTGGTCAGGTTGATGGCGATCCCCCCCATCTGGTACATGCCCGCTTCGAAGCTGACACGGGTCCGGGTGGATTGCTTTTCGAACACCATAGCCAGGGTTCGGTCTTTCAGCGGTTGATAGGCAAGATAGTTCTTGAATTGGTGTTTGATCCACTTGGCGCGCTGGAACAGGTATTCGAATTCCTCGCCAGTAAAATCCTTCAACTGCAGAAAGTGTTTCATGCTCATAATGCACCCGTTGCCCGACCTGGCAATGGTCGGATTGGCTCCTGCCAGCGATATGCCAGCTGAAATTGGTTGATTGGGCACCACAACAGCCGTCGTATATCGACGAGGACAATGGAAGGCCACACACTTTGAACTGTAGATCAGCCATTGCACAATGGCTGAGTCTGGTGGGCCTTCCGCCGGCTTGGCCGACCACGCCTTCGTCGATCGCATCAAACATATGGGAACGAAAATGTGTCATGTGACGCAGCTGCGATGACGAGGTGATGTCCACAAAAACATCGTCGATGCGGCGGATGCGGGTGTCT
This sequence comes from Chitinivorax tropicus, assembly GCF_014202905.1. Taxonomy (NCBI): domain Bacteria; kingdom Pseudomonadati; phylum Pseudomonadota; class Betaproteobacteria; genus Chitinivorax; species Chitinivorax tropicus. Next base: position 76,503 of record NZ_JACHHY010000018.1, read on the forward strand.
TCACGCGGAAAGGATCATATTTAACCCAATCAGTTGTGCCTTGCAACTAGAACTTTCTACAATGCGACAGAAATTGTCGCTTTTGCGACACATCCAATCCAGGCCATGCAACCATGACAACGTGAGCGGACATGATCGGCACAGAGGTAGCCCATGCGATGACACGCTCATGGACGGTTGAAGCAATGCGGCGCTTATCTCTCCGCCGAATCAATCCTGCTGCGGCCTCGTTGCTTTGCACGATATAGCGCGGCATCGGCACGGCTCAGCAGACGATCCGGCTCAGTACCATCGACGGGGTATTCCGCCACACCAGCAGAGAAACTGAGCCCGACGACATCGACGCCCTTATAGGTGATGCGCCGCTCGCACCAGTGCCCAAGCATTTCCGCTGCGCGCATGACTGCGGTGGAGGTATCGATGTCATACATGACCAGACAGAACTCTTCCCCGCCATATCGACAGGCAAAGTCACTGCCACGCACCGACGATTGCAGCAGCTCAGCAAATGCCACCAGCACTGCGTCGCCAAAGGCATGACCCCGTGTGTCGTTGATCACCTTGAAATGGTCGAGATCGAACAACACCACACATAGTGAAAAATGCTGACGCGCGGCCAGCTGCAGGGCAGAACAAAGCTCGTCTTGCAAGTGGCGCCGGTTGTAGAGATTGGTCAATGGATCACGCACAACCAGCTCATGGAGTTGGTCACGCAAGGACTCCACCTCCATGATCTTATGGTTGAGGAAACGATTGAGTCGCTCCAAGTCGTGCGCAGCCTGCTCTGCTTCTGCCTGCCTGGCCACTGCGAAATCACGCTCCATACGTGCACGGCTGATCTCGTGCTGGATGGCCAAGCTCTGCACGTGAACAGTTGTGGCTAGGCACATCATCTCTTCGCGGGCGGCGAAATGGCGCTTCAAGGTGTGCAAGGCAAGCGTCGGCTCGCCCTGACATTCATACAAGTCCGCCAGGGATTTCAGGGTTTCGATCAGGTAGTGGCGATCAGGAACGGTCTCTGCCAAGACCAGCGCTTGCTCCATCAGCGCCAAAGCCTCACCGGTTTGCCCATGTTGACGCGCCAGCAGCGACTCCACCCACAGACAGTGCGTCTGGCAAGCCTTGTCTTCAGCAACCTGTGCTTTCTTACCGGCATCATGCAGGTAACGCAACGCGGCGATGCGATCTCCCCGCATGGCAAAAGTCTGTGCCGCGATCACACCGAAAAACGCCAGATCCCCTGTCTCCACCCATTCTGTATGGCCCAGCAAGGGAGACACCAGCTCGTAGGCGGTTGCATGCTGCCCTTGCGTAATGTGGTACAGGGCCAGATTGGCAACAGCAATTGGCATGATGAACGGCAAATTGACCGAACGGGCGATCTCCACTGCTTGCGTCAGCAGGCGCAGTGATTCGACATGACTGCCGAGCATCAGGTGGACATAGCCCAGATTCATGCTGACCTGAGCGATTCTTGGCATGGAGCCGATCCGCTCTGCTATTTCCAACGCCCGATAGAAATGGCGGAGCGCCGCATCGGTGTCATTCAGCTCTGTACAGCTGGTCGCCAGGGTATTCAAAGTCAATACCCAGTCCAGTGGGTCGCGCTCAGCCTCTGGCGCATCCAGCACCGCCTGCAACATCGGGCGGGCACTGGCCGGATCACCTTGGCGCAGCAGGATCAATGCGAAACCATCCATCACCAGCCAGCTGCCACGGCGATCCACTTGTTTGGAGAAACAATGCTGAGCCCGCTCGAATAATCCTTGGGCATCATCCAAGGAGCCGAACCGGATCTGGTGGAATGCCAGATTGATCAGCGCCCAACCCAGTCCTAGCCAATCATCGAACTCACTGGCCATTTTTTCGGCCCGCCCTGCCAGACGGGGCACTTGGGCGGGGTCCACAAACTGGCAGTCCCATGCCAGATCATTCAACCGCCTGATCTGCACCCTTGCTGCACCTGGATTGTTCAGCGCTGGGGATTTATCGGTTCCGTAATGATTGATACTAGACATGACTCCGCACTCAGCCCGCCGTCGAGTTGCCCCCTGGCGGGCAGATGGCAACGATACCTGAAACCTGTTTCAACTTAAGTGTGTGCAGACACAATGCCAGCAGCAACCTAGACCTGATCCAGCCCTAAGGTGGTCTCCGCCATGTCTGGAACAGATGGTGAAGACATGCATCCCTCTGCCCCCCATACCACCACCCGCCCCCGGCCAGCCTGCTTTGCCTGATAAAGGGCCGCATCGGCATGGCTCAACAGCTGATGCTGGGTGCTGCCATGCGCGGGGAACTCTGCCACGCCCGCAGAGAAGCCCACCCCACTCAAGGATTTGCCATCGCACTGTACCTTGGCGGAGCGCACCATGGCCAGGATATCCACCAGCCGCTGCGCGGCGTCAGCGGCCTGTGCACCCTGAAAGACGATACAAAATTCCTCGCCGCCATAGCGACAGGCAAAGTCACTTCCCCGCACACTAGCCTTGAGTATCTGTCCGAGCATCACCAGCACCTCATCCCCCATGGTGTGCCCATAGCCATCATTGATGGCCTTGAAATGATCCACATCGATCAAAGCAATACACACGGCATGGCCCTGACGCTCCGCCAGACCCATTGCAACGGGAAGCTCCTCCTGTAGATGGCGCCGGTTGTGCAGACCCGTCAAGGGATCGCGTAACGCCTGCTCACGCAAAGCCTGCTGCAACAGCTCGATCTCCGCCATCCGGTGTTCCAGCTCTTGGTTCAACCGTAACAACTCTCGATTGGTTGCATCAGCGCGTTCGACCGCCTCCAGGGCATCATCGCGCTGCGATTCCGCCCGCTCCAGCTCATGCAGGGTCTGCAAGGTCTGCAACTTGGCCCGCTCCGCCGTGCGCAACGTCTGCTCCAGCATGTCATGGTGGCTCAACAATGATCGGAACGCCTGCTCGAAATACCCCTCCCGAGCCTGACTATGCGCCAACTCCAGCGTGATCCGCTCCGCATAGAAGCGCTCTTTGATCTTGCTTGAGTGCTGAAGCGCCACCTTCAGCTGGTGGGTCGCCTCGGCAAAATCACCCTCGGCGCGGCACAATAGAGACTGCACCCAGCAACAATGCAGCTCGATGTCCGGCTCATCCTTCTGATCAATCAATTGCCAAGCACGCTGCAAATGCCGCCTGGCCGGGTCAAGCTCACACCGCTCGGCAAAGGTATGTGCGGCCACCACGTGGTAGAAAGCCAGTATGGCAGCATTAATGCCGCTTGGCAGCGTCACCGCCAGCAACGGTCGTATCGCCTCGAACGCCCCCTCAGCATTGCCCACCGCCAGATACGCCAACGCCAGATTTGCCGCCACCAATGGCGCCAGGAATGGATGTATATCCAACTGCAGCAGCTCGCAAGCCTCTCGCTGCAGATGCAAAGACTCATGCGGATTACCCGCACACAGCTGCATATACCCGATATTGGACAACAACATGGCACGCTCGGGTGCAGCACCCTGTGTCTGACCGATGCTCAACGCACGATACAGACAACGCATGGCAGCCAGATCCTCGCCTTTTCGCAGGTGAACCACACCCAATGCGTTATAAATACGCATCAGATCGATAGGCATCAAGGCAGGGTGATGGGGCTCCAGCACCGATTGATAACAAGCCAAGGCAAGGTCATATTCCTCAGCCTTGGAAAATTTCACACCCCGCCAAAATGTCAGTAACGCACTCACACGCGGGTCGTCCAACGTCTTCTGCAGAGCCTCAGTTGCCTTTGCAAAATATTCGCTATCAGTAATATTTAATTGCCGTAAATGGCAGTGTGCCAAGGTCAGATTGGCGTAAGCCTGCCCACTCAGATCCCTCGCAGCAATCGCCATGGCCAACGCTTGTTCGGCCAGCAGACGTGAGCGATCAGGATCAGAGTAATTGACCTGCCAAGCCTCTAGATTCAACAAGGCAATATCAGAGACAGAAGCCATGCATGTTTCTTAAACAGGAGAGTAATGAAGAAAAACGACCTGGGTCGGATACCCGATCCATAGGAGTATGCTCAGTTTATTCGAATTACACCACAGACGAGCAATGATATTCGAAAACTTGGATATGTTTCATCTTATACTAATATTCAAAGACACTTTTCCGATTGAACGCGATCAGTAGGTCGTCTGTCAATAGCAAGCAACAAGGAAAACAGCTATTGGTATTTACCCAAACAAAAGGGGGAATGCGGATGTTGTATAATTACGTCAAACTGTCGCGTCCCCAGCCATGATCTGTAATCCATACGAAATCATCATTCAAGGTGTAACCTCCAACGGTCGTACATTTCGCCCCAGCGACTGGGCTGAGCGATTGTCCGGCATTCTTTCAACCTTCGGTCATGACCAGAAAATGTCATACCACCCTTATGTTCGGCCACTGACGATGGAGAATGTCCGCTGTGTCGCGGTGGACAAGAAGCTCGAACAGATCGACCCGAACGTATTCAACTTCCTGATGAGCTTTGCAAAAGACAATGACTTACGTGTTGTCGATTGCCGTCAGCTGATTGAGGAAGTGTATCCCAACAAGTTTTTGTAGTTTGACTACACTTCTCGACCGCGGCAGTACTTCTTGCTCTCGCCCGCCCTGACATAGCAACACTTCGGCTCTGCATGGCTGCGGCTCTTCTGTGTAAACCAGCAACATTTGGTACGCAGAGCCGCCGGAACCATGCCCTGCCGATGCCATTACCCACACCAATCGACAATGGGCTGCCACTGCTCACGATCACGTATGGATTGTGAATACGCCAGGTCAAAAATCCCCATGCCGAGCCCAGCCAGCTTGACATAAAGCTGGGTTTCGCGAAGGCAACCCAGAACAGGCAGGTCGAATTCCGCCAGAAAATCAGCCAACTGCTGCGCTGATCGGGTGCGCTGATCCACCCGCATGCCCACCACACCAATCTGGATCTGTTGTTTACGGATTGCCTTCTCTTGCGCCAGCACCTCAAAGAAGGCACGGCTGGCCCACATATCGAAGGCAGAGGGCTGCACAGGCACCAGGATGCGATCGATGCGTTTGAGCACCGTTTCCAGCTTTTTACCATGCAAGCCGGCAGGAGTGTCCAGCACAGCATAGCGCACGCCCTTGGGGGGCTTGGCGGGCTGCCCTTCCTCTATGCACCACCCCTGGATGGCAGGTAGATTGCCAGGCCGTGTACCGAGCCAGAACCGGGAGGATTGCTGCTGATCAACATCTCCCAACATGACGGACTGGGACTGCCAGGCAAAATAGGTTGCCAGATTGGTAGCCAACGTCGATTTCCCAGCCCCGCCTTTCGGATTTGCAATCAAAATCGACGTCAATGCCATATTTCAGAGCTTTCTTCTTTCAAAGACCGCTTGAGCCAAGGTGCCAGGATCGACGTACTCCAGCTCACCACCAACCGGCAAGCCCCGTGCAATGCGGCTAACCGAAAGCCCACGCGATTTCAGCATTTCAGCGATATAGTGGGCGGTCGCTTCACCTTCAACGGTAAAATTGGTCGAGAGAATGACCTCTTTGACCTGACCATCCATGGCGCGCATCAACAACTTTTCGAGATTGACGTCGCGTGGCCCGATGCCATCCAGCGGACTCAACCGCCCCAACAGCACAAAGTACAAGCCGTGGTAACAGCTGGCCTGCTCCATCATGAGCAGGTCAGCGGGCATTTCAACCACACACAGCTGGGTCGCATCACGATCCGCATCAGCGCACAACCCGCACAGCTCAGTCTCTGTAAAAGTATTGCACCGTGCACAATGTTGTAATCGGCTCAGTGCGCTGGCCAGCGCCTGCGACAAGCGCTGTGCGCCAGCCTGATCGCGCTGCATCAGGTGGTAGGCCATCCGTTGCGCTGACTTGGGGCCGACACCTGGCAACACTTTGAGCGCATCAACCAATTGATCAAGACTGGAGGGGGTTTTCATAGGGTACTCAATGATCACTTCAGGGTCTGACTGGCGGGCGCCGCTCCCCTTCCTGGCGGTAACCTGGCAATGCACCTTCACTTCGCCAGGCTGGCGGGGCCACACAATCCGACCAATACTCATCGGCATGTTGGATCTTGCCTGCACGCAAGGTAAAAAAACTGTTGGCAAAAAACACGCCCTGCCCAGGGTGATCCACCCTTACCAGCGAATGCACCCGGCCATCTGGCAGTGGATTGATTTCATGCAGGGTAATCGACCACCCCTCCGGGTAGATGCGGTTGACATGCACAATCGCATCGCCTCCTGAAAAGTGCTCACCAGATGCCCACCAGCTCAAGGTCGCGTCCTCATGCAAACAGGCCCGCATGGTCTCCCAATTGCGGGCTTGTATTGCTTGCCAGAACATCACGATCCGATCAATCATGAGGCGTCAAAAAGGCAGTTTGAACCCAGGGGGCAAGCCCATTCCAGCGGTGAAACCCGCCATCTTCTCCTGCATGGTCTGTTCGGCTCGACGGTTGGCATCATTGACAGCGGCTGCCAGCAGGTCTTCCAGCATTTCCTTGTCTTCTGTCATCAGGCTTGGGTCGATGGTCACACGTCTGACATCGTGATGGCAGGTCATCACCACCTTCACCATCCCAGCACCGGACTGCCCCTCGACCTCTACCTGGCCCAATTGCTCCTGGGCCTTTTTCATGTTCTCCTGCATCATCTGGGCCTGCTTCATCAGATTGCCCAAGCCACCTTTCATCATTTGCACCACTCCTTTATCGATACGGGCAGGCTCGTTACGCGCACGCCACCACAGCCTGTTTTACAGGCATCACGGTGCGGCTTCGCGGCCAAAGCCGAGAGCCCATCCAAAAAGTCACATCGCCAGCCACAGGCCAGCGACAAACAAAAAATCCATCACCCCGCCAATGCACGGATCGAGCCATCCACGATAATGGCGTCAAATTCGTGCTGCACCGCTTTTACAAAAGGATCTTCCTCGATCGCTGATCGGATGGCTGCCTGGCGAATTGCCCACGGGGTATCGCCCAGATTATCGACGATGGCGACAGAGACGGATACCTGACAAGCAAAATAAGCTGACAGGATAGCCGCCAAGCGATCTCTGCAAACCTTGTCTGCCGCCGCACGATATTGCGCATCCAGCGCCAGCTCAAAATGGCTGCCTTCAAAATGCTGCAACAAGGAGTTCAGCGCCAGGGGTTTGACCCGACCATCCAGCGGGAGCTTGGACACCAGCGCCATCCAGTCGCCGTCGAACCGGCCCAGCTCGCCAGCCGCACCTTGTCGATGATCCACAGTCTCGATCTGAGCTGGCATAGAGGCAGGCCCCGGTGGCATCTCATCCAACCACGGGGGCACATCGTCCGCAGGGGGCGTCTTCGCTGGTACGGCAGGCGGCGTGGACTTGACCGCCTGCAATGGCGGAGCTGAGCGGGCCGCCGGCGGGCTTACAGCGGTAGGTGGCGGTGCCTGGCGGGCAGCCGGCACGCCGGCACTTGCTGTTCCTTTGACGGCCAACAGCGTCCGCACATGCGACAACGGCCCCCCCGGCTCGCTACCCTGCGGCGCAGGCGGGGTCTCCCGCGCTGCTGGCGCCGGCCTCTGAGAGGGTGGGCGCGGCGCATCACTCCCTGCCCGGCCATCTGGCGTGAAGGCCAGCATGCGGAGCAAGGTCATCGTAAAACCTGCGTATTCATCTGGTGCCAAAGCCAAGTCCTTACGGCCATGGATGGCAATCTGATAGAACAACTGGACATCCTCTGCACTCAGCTGACCCGCCAATGCACGGATACGATCCGCATCCTGCAGGCCATCTGCGGTGGATGGCACAACCTGCACCAAAGCCACTCGCTGCAACAAAGCCGCCAGCTCCTGCAGTGCCGCATCAAAGGCAATGCTGCGTTTCGCCATGGCATCCGCCTGTGCCAAGACCGCTGGGCCATCGCGCTCCGCCAAGGCGGACAGCACATTGAACAGATAGCTCTGATCAATTGCCCCCAACATGGCACGGACACCTGCTTCCTCGACCTTGCCAGCCCCGTAAGCAATCGCCTGGTCCAACAAGCTCAATGAGTCGCGCATCGAGCCGGCTGCGGCATGCCCCAACAAGGCCAGGGCGCCAGCCTCGAAGGGAATCTGCTCTTGGCCCAAGACATAGGCCAGGTGCTCCGCTACCGTCTGAGGTGGAATCTGCCGCAGATTGAATTGCAAACAACGTGACAGCACCGTGATCGGCACCTTCTGCGGATCTGTAGTGGCCAGGATGAATTTGACGTGCGCCGGCGGCTCTTCCAACGTCTTCAACATGGCGTTGAAAGCCGACTTTGACAACATATGCACTTCATCGATGATGTACACCTTGAAGCGGCCAGCGGTCGGGGCGTATTGTGCGTTGTCGATCACCTCGCGCATGTTATCGATGCCGGTGTTCGATGCGGCATCCAGCTCCAGCAGATCCACAAAACGCCCAGCATCGATCTGGGTGCAAGCGGCACATTGGCCGCATGGCTCAGCGGTGATGCCGGTTTCGCAGTTCAGCGATTTGGCCAGGATACGCGCAATGGATGTCTTGCCCACGCCCCGTGTACCTGTGAACAGGTAGGCGTGATGCAGGCGCTGCTTTTCCAGCGCATTGGTGATTGCCCGCACAACATGTTCCTGCCCCACCACCTGGGCAAAGTTGCGCGAACGCCATTTTCGGGCGAGTACTTGATAGGTCATGCCCTGGATTCTACCAGAAATGCCCTGCCCGCCCCGCGATCGCCAAGCCCCACTGCATCAAACTTTTTTCGCCGCAGCACTTGCGCGACACGATAACTTACGCTATTCTCCGCGCCTCCTCACCGGAGAGATGGATGAGTGGTTTAAGTCGCACGCCTGGAAAGCGTGTTCAGGGTAATACCCTGACGCGGGTTCGAATCCCGCTCTCTCCGCCAGATTACAGAAAAAGCCATGGTTCGCCATGGCTTTTTTCATTTCTCCAATCCAGCAAGCGACAGCAGCAAAAGATGGGCGCCGATAAGCGCCCGCCCTCTGCAGACAGGATCTTGCTGCGTCAGCCACGCCATGTAAAAACACCCCAAGCTGGTTGGCTTAGGGTGTTTTGATCTGCACTTATGCTTACTGGGCAGCTAGGCTGGGGGGGCCTTCCGACCAGCCACCACCAAACGCACGGTATACATCGACCGTTGCGGTCAGTGCATCAGCATCGGATTCGACGCGTTCCATATCCGTCGAATACAGGTTGCGCTCCGCGTCCAGTAGCTCCAGATAGCTGCCCTGCCCGGCTTGATAACGCAGCTTGGCCAGCTTGGTGGCTTGCGCCAAGGATTGCAGGCGGCGGCTTTGCGCCATTTGCACGTCAACAGCGGCTGAACGACTGGTCAGGGCATCCAGTGCTTCTTTGAAAGCCATTTGCACAGTCTTCACATAATTGGCCTGCTGTTGCACTTTGCGGGCCTCTGCCTGGTTGACCTGCGCGTCGATGCGCTTCAAGCCGACCAAGGGCTGCACCAGCGAGCCTGCTACATTCCACATCAATGCATCCCCAGAGAACAGCTTGGACAACGATTCACTGGCGCTGCCGAATGCACCGGTCAATGAGATGGAAGGGTAGTACTGGGCGCGAGCCTCACCCACACGGGCGTTAGCAGCGATCAGGCTGGCTTCTGACTGCCGGATATCAGGCCGTTGGTTGAGCACATCTGCGCTCAAGCCGCTCGGCACCGTGGGCAGAGTGGGCCAGGCTGCGTCTGCCTGTGGACGGGTGATCTTACCCTCCGCGATGGCTTTCGGTGAGCGGCCTGCCAACAGGGCTAAGGCGCGTTCAGTCTTCTGCTGCGCGGCACTCAGGCTGGGCAAGGCCGCGACGATGGCTTCGCGCTCACTCTCGGCCCGGGCGAGATCCAATGACGAGATCACACCAGACTTGAAACGGGCTTGCTGCAGCTTGAGCGCTTCGTCACGTGTGGTCAGCGTTTTCATCGCCAGATCGACTTTCTTATCCAGTGCACGGAGCTGGAAGTAGGTCTGAGCCACTTGTGCAGCAATGGCCGCCTGAGCGGCATGCTGGGCTTCACGGCTGGCCAGCAGGGTGGCATCAGCAGCCTCGTTGGCCCGGCGGATCTTGCCCCACAGGTCCAGCTCATAAGATACGTTCAAGGTAGCCTGATGGTTGGTGATCTCATCCGGCCCACCTGGGCGGTAGGAAGCGGTCCGATGGCTAGGCCGCGTCCGCGAGCTGTTCACGGCGGCATCCACCTGGGGCAGATAGGACACACGACTGCTATCAACCAGTGCGCGGGCTTCATCCACCCGCGCAACTGCCATCTTCAGATCCTGATTGTGGCGCAGGGCGTCGTCGATCAAGCCGTTCAAGGTGGCGTCATTGAACGCGGTCCACCAGCGAGATAGCGACGTGGCCTGACTGTCTTGGCTGACAGCTGCAGGCAGATCCAGCGCTGGGCGCTGGTAGTCTGGCCCACTGGCGCAGCCTGCCAGTACCGTCAAGGCAACGGCAAGGGTCAGCGAATTACGCATAAGGGTCCTCCGTGGTCGTGCGATCGACCGGAATCACGTCTTCGTTCTTCGATTTCTTCTGGAACGTATCGGTGATCAGCTTATAGAACAATGGGACAAAGAAGATGGCCAGGAAAGTAGCCGCCACCATGCCACCCATCACGCCAGTACCGACTGACATCCGCGCCGAGGCACCCGCACCTGAGGTGAAGGCGAGTGGTACCACCCCCAGAATGAAGGCCAGCGAGGTCATCAGAATGGGGCGGAAACGCAGACGGGCGGCTTCGCGTGCTGCTTCGATGGTCGAGAAGCCTTCGTTCTTTTTCATCACAGCGAATTCGACGATCAGAATCGCATTCTTGGCGGCCAGCCCCAGCAGGGTGACCAGACCGATCTGGAAGTACACATCGTTGGTCATACCCCGCAGCCAGACCGCCACCAGCGCACCAAAGGTGCCAAATGGCAGGGCCAGCATCACTGACAGGGGCAGTGACCATTTTTCGTACTGTGCGGCCAGGATCAAAAACACCATGATCGCCGCCATGCCGATGGCCAGACCAGATGTGCCACTGGAGCGTTTCTCTTGATACGATGCCCCGCCCCAGTCATAGGTGAAGTCTGGTGGCAAGACCTCTTTGGCGATCTGCTCGATGCGGGCGATAGCCTGCCCCGAGCTGACCCCTGGCGCACCCGAGCCGATGATGTGTACGGCAGGCAGGTTGTTGAACCGGTTCAGTGTCTCTGGGCCAGACGTATACTCCACCTTGGTGAAGGCCGACAGCGGAATCATCTTGCCCGCGCTGGATTTCACATACATCGAGCCGATGTCTTCCGGGCGCATCCGATATTGGGTATCTGCAGACATCAACACCTGCCAAGTACGGCCATATTTGTTGAAGTCATTCACATAGTAGTTACCCAACATGGCCGACAAGGTGCCAAAGGCATTGTCGAGTGACACGCCCAGCGCGGCGGCTTTCTCGCGGTCCACATTCACATACAGTTGCGGGGTGGAGGCACGCCACAAGGTATTCACCCCTGCCAGCATCGGGTCTTTGTTGGCGCGCGCCAGGAATTGCTGGGTGACCTCCTGCAGGCGCTTCGCCCCGCCCTCGCCCCGATTCTGCAGGTAGAAGTCAAAGCCCCCTGCACTGCCCAGGCCCATGATGGCGGGCGGGTTGAAAGCCAACACCATCGCTTCTTTGATGTGTGCGGTCTTCATGTAAAGCTCGCCCACCAGCTGCGACGCCGTCATTGTCCGCTCGCTCCACGGCTTTTGCGATACAAAGATGGTGGCGGCAGAGTTACGGAACCCACCACCCAGAAAATCCATCCCCGCGAACGACATGACGTGCAGGTTGGCTGGGTTGGATTGCATGGCACTGATCACTTCCTGCACCACTTTGTCAGTGCGCTGCAGCGTAGCGCCATCCGGCAGGAATACCGCCGCAATGTAGTAACCCTGGTCTTCCTCTGGCACCAGCGATCCTGGCGTCTTCTGCCACAGGCCAACGGTCATCGCCACCATGCCGAGGAACAACAACCCACCGATCATGGAACGACGCAGCATCCAACCCACCCCACCCACATAGCGGTGGGTGATGCGGTCGAACCAGCTGTTGAACGCCGTGAAGAAACGCCCGGGAGCCTTGTGCTCACGCTTCAGAATCAGCACGCACAGGCTGGGTGTCAGCGTCAGCGCCACCAGGCCGGAGATCCCGACGGCGATCGAGATGGTGATGGCGAACTGGCGATAGAGCTCACCGGTCAGGCCACCCAGGAAGGCAATCGGCACGAACACCGCTGTCAGCACCAGCACGATTGCAATCACCGGGCCGGTCACCTCGCGCATGGCTTTGACAGCTGCGGCATGCGCCGACACATGCTCCTCATGCATGATCCGCTCGACGTTTTCCAGCACCACGATGGCATCATCGACCACGATACCAATCGCCAGCACCATGCCGAACAAGGTCAGGGTGTTGATGGAATAACCCAACATCAGCAGACCAGCGAAAGTACCGATCAACGATACTGGCACAGCGATGGTCGGAATCAACGTCGCACGCCAGTTCTGCAGGAACAGGTAGACCACCAGGAACACCAATACCATGGCCTCACCCAGCGTCTTCACCACCTCGTGGATCGACACCTCGACAAAGCGGGTGGTGTCATACGGGATGGAATAGGTCATGCCCTCTGGAAACTGTTCTGCAATCGACTTGATGGTGCCCTTCACCTCATCCGCCACATCAATGGCATTGGCGCCCGGCTGCAGGAATACGCCCAGCAGCACAGCAGGCTTGCCGTTGTAGCGACCGATGAAGTCGTTATCCTTGGCCCCCAGCTCGACCCGGGCCACGTCCTTGAGGCGGATATTGCCATTCGGCGTGGCGCGGATGATGATGTCTTCGAACTCCTTCACATCCGCCAGCCGGCCCTTGGTGGTGATCGAGTACACCAGCTCCTGACCTGCATCATTGGGCGACTGCCCGATCTTGCCCGGCGCGAACTGAGCGTTCTGCTGGTTGATGGCGGTGATCAGCTCATTGGTCGTCATCTTCAGCTGGGTCATGCGGTCTGGTTTGATCCAGATCCGCATCGCGTAGTCTTTCGCACCAAAGATCTGCACATTGGTGGTGCCAGGAATCCGCTTTACCCGGTCCAACACGTTCTGCGTCACATAGTTGGAGGTATACAGGGCGGAATATCGGCTGTCCGGGCTGTAGAAGGCAATCACCTGCAAGAAGGAGGAGCTGCCCTTTTCGACCGTCACCCCCTGCCGCCTGACTTCCTGTGGCAAGCGCGCCTCGGCCTGTTTGACACGGTTATTGACATTGAGCGCAGCCTGATCGACATCGGTGCCGATCTCGAATGTCACCTGGATTTCCACCGTACCATTGCCCGCTGAAGTCGAGCTCATGTACAGCATGTGCTCCACGCCGTTGATCTGGTTTTCCAACGGGGCGGCGACCGTCTGCTCCAGCACTTCGGCGGAAGCGCCTGGATACACGGCACGCACGGACACGACAGGCGGCGCGATCTGCGGATATTGCGCAATCGGCAACACCCGCATCGCTGCCAGCCCGGCCAGCGTGATGAGGATTGAGATCACCGCCGCAAAGATGGGGCGATCAATGAAAAAACGTGAAAACATGTAGATGCCCCTTGCTTAAGCTTTTGGCTTGCTGGCAGGTGCCTGGCCGGGCGCTGCCAACTTCACGGGGGCGCCAGGGCGGATCTTCACCAGATTGTCCACGATGATGCTGTCGCCAGCCTTCAGGCCATCTTTCACCACCCAGCCCTTACCGTCCTCCAGATTGACCCATTCGCCAACCTTGACTGGACGGGCCTCGGCAACCACGCCGCCATCCTTGCCCTTGCCTACCACATACACGAATTTGCCCTGACCGCTCTCCAACACCGCACCCTGGGGGACCGCAATGGCATTGGGCCGCACCGCGCCTGACAACATGACCCGCACGAATTGGCCGGATTTCAGCTTGGCACCGGGATTGGCCAGCTCGGCCCGCGAATCGATGGTGCCGGTCTGATTGTTGACCCGCGCATCAGTGAAGATCAGCTTGCCGGTCTGGTCGAAGGTGGTGCCATCGGACAAACGTAAGGACACCTGGTACTGATTGCCCTCAGGCAACTTGATCTTGCCCTCTGCCGCCTCGCGGGACAGTTTGAGCTGATCATCTTCTGAGATACCGAAATTCACATACAACGGATCAACCTGCACCACCGTGGTCAACAGGCTGTCCCCGCCCGCGCTGACCAGGCTGCCTTCTGACTTGGCGGCCTTACCGCTGATGCCCGACACCGGTGCCGTGACACGGGTGTAGTCCAGATTGAGACGCGCCCCTTTCAGACGGGCCTGTGCAGCCTTCAACGCGGCTGTGGCCAATTGCTCATTGGACACTGCATCGTCGTATTCCTTCTGGCTGGTGGCTTTCTCTTCGATCAAGGGCTTCAAGCGGGCAGCCTCTCGCCGGGCTTGCGCCTGACGCGCCTCTGCGCTCACCACCTCCGCCTCTGCTGCAGCAACCTGCGCCTCATAGGGTTTCGGGTCGATCAGAAACAGTGGTTGACCAGCTTTGACAAAACTGCCTTCCTCATAACTACGCTTTTCGAGGATGCCATTGACCCGGCCTCGGATTTCAACTTCCTTCGACCCGGCGGTTTCCCCGACATATTCAAAAGAAACCGGCAAATCCTGCGTCTTGACTTGAATCGTGCTCACCTCTGGTGGCGGAAAACCATGCATGCCCTGCTCGGCTGGCTTGCCGCATGCCGCCAGGATCAAGACAGTCAGAGGAACGAGCGTTGCGATTCTTGGGTGGTGCTGTCGCATAGATAACTCCAGTGGGACTCATAACGGTCAATTTATAGTGCTTCTCATGTTACATACATGCACGCATGTTTGTAAATTAAAACCATGCTACAATGATGTAACAAAGCATGATGAACACGTCGGGCGCACTCAATTTAACCAATTGAAATTGAATAAAAATTTCAATGATTAGTTTAGGCTTTGCTGACACACCCACATCGCCCGCGCCGAATCGATTTTCGGGCGCGGTTCGCCGCCGATCGGACTCACCATACGGCAAGCGCCGTACCCGGCCCGACCCCAAGATGCACGACTGCACGGACGATGGAACGATGTCAGCCATACCATGAGAACGCTTACACGTCGTGCAGGTAGCCCGCGCCGCAGAAAGGCCGTATGCCTGCGCCAGGTGGATGTGATGGCCATGATCACACGGCGCTGCTGCAACAGACGCCCTGTCAAGGTATCCATACACATGATTGATGCATGACAAGGCGGAAGATTCATCAGACATATAGACAACCAGGTTGATCAACCCAGCCGCACAGCTGGACGCAGGAGAGTGACATGAACATTTTGGATGACCTGACCCTGGCCACACCGGCCCGCCACCGTGCCCCCTGTCGTATCGATGGCACGGTGAGGTAAACCGCCGTGGTACGTCGCACAAAAGAGGAAGCACAGGAAACACGCAATCTGCTTCTCGATTCCGCAGAACAACTATTCAGCAACAATGGTGTTGCCCAGACCACGCTGAATGATGTTGCCGCCAATGCGGGCCTGACCCGTGGCGCCATCTATTGGCATTTCAAGAACAAATCCGACCTGTTGGAAGCCTTATGCGAGCGGGCGCACATGCCGCTTGAGGAGGCGATGAGCTCGTTGGATGCCACCCATGACAACCCGTTCGACCGCATCCGGGCCAAGACGGTAGAGGTATTGCGGCAAGTGGTCACTGACGCGCATTGCCGGGCAGTATTCAATATCACTCTGCACAAATGCGAGTTCACTGAGGAGCTGATCAGCCTGAAGAAGCGGCACCTCGCGGGGCGTGACGACTGCCTTGATCAGCTCGAACAGGAACTGACCCAGGCCGCCCAGCTGGGGCTGCTACGGTCGGATATCCCTCCCCGAATCGCAGCCATTGGCCTGTTGTCTTATATCGATGGCCTGCTGTATCACTGGTTGCCCGTACCGGAGTATTTTCCGCTATTGGAAGAAGCCGAGCGGCTGGTGGATATCTATATGTCCGGGTTACGTGCCCAGCCTTGATGGCGAGTGCATCAAGCAGCGGTAGCGGCGGATGATGGCCTTTTCCAGCTCCACGGCCAGCAACACCGCCCCGCCAGCCAACATCACTGCCGCCCATTGCATGCCGCTCATCGGTGCGGTGTCGAACAACCGATTCATGACCGGCAGGTAGGTGAAAGCCGCCTGCTGCAAAGCCAGCGCACCGATTGCCAACCACACAGTCGGGTTACCGGTCAGCCCTGCTTTGTTCAAGACCGGGGACATCAGATACCGGCAATTCAGCAGGTAGAATGCCTGACAGAACACCAAGGTATTGACCGCCACGGCATGGCAGACAGCCTGTGGTGCACCGCTCTGCTTGGCCCATTGGTAAAGGGCAAGGCTGGCTGCGGCCACCAGAGCCGACACCAGCAGAACCCGCCACACCAGAAAGCCGGACAGCAAGGGCTCGCCCGTCGCCCTGGGCGGGCGTTGCATCACGTTGGCCTCTGCGGGCTCGAACGCCAATGCCAGCGATAACGTGACCGCGCACACCATATTGACCCACAACACCTGTACTGCATTGATCGGCAGGGCCATGCCCAGCATGATCGGGATCATCACCATGCACGCCTGGGCGACATTGGTGGGCAAGGCTTGAATCAGCGCCTTCTGCAGATTGTCATAGACTGCACGCCCCTCCTCCACTGCATGCACGATGGTAGCGAAATGATCATCCGCCAATACCATGGTGCCCGCCTCCTTGGCGGCCTCGGTGCCGTTTTGCCCCATGGCGACCCCGACATCGGCACGCTTCAAGGCTGGCGCATCATTTACGCCATCGCCCGTCATGGCCACCACATGCTGTTGCGCTTGCAAGGCCGCGACCAGCTTTAACTTGTGCTCTGGGCTGACCCGAGCAAATACATGATGGGTCGCGGCCAGCTGCGGCCAATCTTGCGTGGGCACTTGATCCAGCATCTGTCCTGTGACGACCTTGCCGCTGATGCCCAGCTCCTGCGCAATGGCCTGCGCGGTGTCTGCGTGATCGCCGGTGATCATCTTGACCTGAATGCCAGCCTGGTGGCAGGCCGCCACCGACTGCCTGGCCTCAGCTCTGGGTGGGTCGGTCATGCCGACGATGGCCAGCAGCGTCAGATCACCTTCCACATCATCGAACCGCAGCGCCGTGGCCGTGCCAGCATCACGCATCGCCACCGCCAGCAGCCGCTCGCCACGCCCGGCAAGCTCGGCGCAACGCAATCGCCACTCCTCCTGCGCCAAAGGCTCGATACCAGTGCGGCCCATCTGCCATCGGCAGCGATTGAGTACCGTTTCAGGTGAGCCTTTCAGGTACAGGCAGGCCTGACCATTGTGATCATGGTGCAGGCTTGCCATGAAGCGGTATTCAGACTCAAACGGAATCACATCGCGACGCGGCCTGTGAAGCCGCTCCTGGGTCATATCCCAGCCCACTTTCCCAGCAAGGGTCAACAATGCCCCTTCGGTCGGGTCACCCTCGACCCGCCATTGGCCAGACGCATGCACCAACCGCGCTTCATTGCATAAGGCCCCGGCCAGCGCCGCCATCTGCAATGCGCTGTCAGCCGCCGGATCGATCGGCTGCCCATCCTGCCGGAACCCGCCCTCTGGCGCATAGCCCACACCATCGACCAGCAGCAGCCGATCAGCCAGCAACACATGGCGCACGGTCATTTCGTTGCAGGTCAGGGTGCCGGTTTTGTCGCTGCAGATGACGGTCAGCGCACCCAATGTCTCGACGGCGGGCAGTTGCCGGATGATGGCCCGCCGCCTGGCCATGCGCCGCACCCCAATCGCCAGCGTGATGGTCATGATGGCGGGCAGCCCCTCTGGAATCGCCGCCACCGCCAGCCCGACCACGGCGAGAAACATCTGCTCTGCCGGGTAGCCACGCCATAGCGTGCCCAGCAGGAATACGCCCAGCGCCACCGCCGCGATGACATAGGTCAGCAGCTGGGCGAACTTCGCCATCTGCTTCAACAACGGCGTGCTGATCGGCTCCACTTCACGCAATAGCTGGCTGATCTTACCCAGCTCGGTTGTCGCGCCCGTTGCCACCACCACACCCACCCCCTGGCCATAGCTGACCAGGGTGCCGCTGAAAGCCATCGAGAGCCGATCGCCCAGTACAGTGTCCGCCCCCACAGGCTCGACCTGCTTTTCGACAGGGAGCGATTCACCAGTGATGGCGGCCTCTTCCACCCGCAGATTCTTGACCTCCAGCAGTCGCAGATCCGCCGGCACTTTATCACCCGATTGCAGGCAGACCAGATCACCCGGCACCAACGACTCGGCAGGCACCTCGGCCCGCACCCCGTCACGTATGACCATGGCCTTGAGCGACAGCATCTTGCGGATCGCATCCAGCGCCTGTTCTGCCTTGCCCTCTTGCACAAAGCCAATGATGGCATTGATGACCACCACGCCGATGATCACCGACATATCCAACCAATGCCCCAACAGCCCGGTCACCGTGGCGGATAACAACAAGGCGTAGATCAAGACATTGTGGAATTGCCTGAGAAACCGCCGCCAAGCCGGTGTGGTGGCAGGCGGCGGCAGGCGATTGGGGCCATGACGGGCCAGTCGATCTGCCGCATCCTGGCCCGTCAGCCCCGCAGGATAATGAGATGTCAGCTGCGCCAGCGCCGTATGTGCCGCCATGCTGTGCCAGGAAACGGTTTTGTCTGATCGGTGCATTGCTTGATCCATCCAGTTGACTCGCCGGGCCACCCCTGCTGACCGGGCCCGATGAAATATCCATCATACGCGGCAGCAACCCTGCGCGATGCAACCCTACCCACCACCCTATTCTGCTGGTTTACAAGCATCGGCCATTTGATCATACGCAAGCGTTCGCGCAACGAACCACGCCTTGCTGTCTCCTGTCCTGCCGCCTACAATCGGGGCATCGTCGCTTTCCTGCCCGACCATGCCGCAAACCATTGATACCTTGATCAGCGCCCGCTGGATTGTGCCCATCGAACCAGCCGGCGTGTGCCTCAAGCAACACAGCCTGGCCATCGACAAGGGGCGTATCGTTGCCATCCTGCCCACCGCAGAAGCGCCCGCCAGCTACCTCGCCCGCGAACGCGTCGATCTTGGCAGCCATGTGTTGATGCCTGGCCTGATCAATCTGCACAGCCACGCCGCGATGAGCCTGTTACGCGGGCTGGCAGACGATCTGCCGCTGATGGACTGGCTGAATCACCACATTTGGCCAGCGGAAAGCCGTTTGGTTCGAGATGAATTCGTGTATGAAGGCACGTTGCTCGCGCTGGCGGAGATGCTGCGCGGGGGCGTCACCTGCGTCAATGATATGTATTTCTACCCCGGCGCCACCGCCCGCGCCTTGTTGACTGCCAAGATGCGCGGCATGATCGGCCTGACCGTGCTGGAATTCCCGACCCACTATGCAAGCGATGCCGCAGACTATCTGCACAAGGGCCTGAGCACCCGCGACGAATTCAACGGCGAACCGCTGCTGGGGTTCACCCTGGCACCACACGCCCCCTATACCATTTCAGACCAGACCTTTGGCAAGGTGGTGACCCTGTCAGAAGAGCTGGAGCTACCGATCCACGTCCACCTGCATGAATCCCAGCAAGAGATCATCGACAGCCTGAAGGATTACCATGTCCGCCCGCTTGCCCGCCTCAAGGCATTGGGCCTGTTGTCCCCCAATCTGATCGGCGTGCACTGCGTCCATCTGACCACCGACGAGATCCATTGGCTGGCGCAGCACGGCTGCCATGTGGCGCACAACCCCACCTCGAACATGAAATTGGCCAGTGGCATCGCACCCGTCTCAGCCTTGCTGGAAGCAGGTGTCAATGTCGGCATCGGCACGGACAGCGCTGCCAGCAACAATCGGCTGGACATGCTGGCCGAAATCCGCATGACCGCCCTGCTGGCCAAAGCCGCCACCCTACAGGCACAGACCGTGCCTGCCCACCAGGCGCTGGCCATGGCTACGCTCCATGGCGCAAAAGCGCTGGGGCTGGATCACCTGATTGGCTCGCTGCTGCCCGGCAAGGCAGCTGACCTTTGCGCCATCCGTCTCGATGACCTGGAAACCGCCCCTTGCTTCGACCCGATCTCACACCTGGTCTATGCCGCTGGGCGAGAGCATGTCACCGACGTGTGGGTGGCAGGCAGACGACTGCTACAAAACCGCGAGCTGACCACACTGAATGCTGCACAACTGGTTGCTCGCGCCCGCGCCTGGCGTGATAAAGTGCGCAGCTGAACCCTGATACACCATGCCCTTGGCAAGCACGCCGAGCGGTTGATGCAATCCATGCAGATAGTGAAGTGACATGACCGATACCCGTACCCCAAACGTCGATGACGCTGAAATCGCCAAATTCAGCGAACTGGCCCACAAATGGTGGGACAAAGAAAGTGAATTCAAACCCCTACACCAAATCAACCCGCTCCGCCTCGGCTATATACAGGAATTCAGTCCGTTGTCGGGGCATCAGGTCATCGATGTCGGCTGCGGTGGTGGCATCTTGTCCGAAGCCCTGTCTGAACAAGGCGCTACGGTCACCGGCATCGATCTGGCCGAGAAATCATTGAAAGTCGCCAAGCTGCATCTGCTGGAATCCGGCAATCAAGTCGAGTACCGCTGCATCGCCGCCGAAGACATGGCCACCCAACACCCCGCTCAATTTGACGTGGTGACCTGCATGGAGCTGCTGGAGCACGTCCCCAGCCCTGACAGCGTCGTCCAAGCTTGCGCTCAACTGGCCAAACCTGGTGGCTGGGTGTTCTTCTCCACCATCAGCCGCAACCCCAAAGCCTATCTGCAAGCCATTTTGGGCGCGGAGTACCTGCTGGGCCTGCTACCGCGTGGCACACACGAGTACGCCCGCTTCCTGAAGCCCTCCGAACTGTCACGCATGGCACGCCACGCAGGGCTGGAAGTCGTTGATGTACGCGGCATGGGATATAACCTGCTCGATCAGACCTACCACCTCAGCAACCAGACCGATGTCAACTACATGATGGCATGTCGAAAGGCCAATCCATGATCCAGGCGGTCTTGTTCGATCTCGACGGCACACTGGCCGACACCGCTGCCGACCTGGGCGCGGCGCTCAACCGCTTGCTGGCCGAAGAAGGCATGCCGCCGGTTGCCTATGACAAAATCCGCCCGATCGCCTCACATGGCGCACGGGGTCTGATCGAGCTGGGCTTCGGCGTCCAGAAACATGACCCCGCCTTCGAAGACTACCGCCGCCGCTTCCTGGATCACTACGAAACCAGCTTTGCCGACCTGACCACCTTGTTCGACGGCGTCAATCCCCTGCTCGAAGGCCTGGCCGCCCGAGGCTTGAAATGGGGCATCGTCACCAACAAACCCATGCGCTTCACCGACCGCCTGGTGCCAGCACTTCCATGGGCCATCCCTCCGGGTGTGGTGGTCAGCGGCGATACCGTTGGCGTACCCAAGCCAGACCCAGCCCCGATGCTGCATGCAGCAAACACACTGGGCGTGCCGCCCGAAACCTGCCTCTATCTGGGAGATGCCGAGCGCGATGTGGCAGCCGCTCGCGCCGCAGGCATGCGCGCCATCATCGCCAGCTATGGCTACATCGCGGACACCGACCAACCCGACACCTGGGGAGCCGATGGCTTCATCGACCACCCGGAAGAATTACTGCAACACGTTTAAAAAACTTGAAAGCAGGCCTATCCACATACGATGATGAAGTGACGAAGCCCCCGGCACCGCACCGCCTTGGCACAACAAAACACAGTTGATGGAAGATGAATGGGACGGCTGAGCGTATTTTCCACTGAGAGCTGGTAACAACAATGAGCGGTATCGATACCGACCAACTGTTCAAGCGCAAAGCATTCATGCTGGCGCAGACCTATTTCATCAAAGACAACCAGCGCGAGCTGCTTTTGCACGCGCACAAATACGATTTCGACATCCTGTTCTTTGACCAGATGGTCGATTTCCTGCAAGCCTGCGCCGTATCGTCCAACGACGACCTGTTCGTGGTCGATCTCGACTCGCTCTACAGCCTGCAGAAAGACCGGGACAACAAAACCATGTTCCTGTCCGAGCTGCTGCGCCAATTGCCACAGTGCCACCGGTATGTCTATCTGCAGACATCCAGGCAAGGCGGACGCTTCCTGCTGCAACGCACCCTCGTCGAATGCAACTGCCTGGCCTACGCAGAAAAACCCATCTCCAATGAAAGCCTGGTCGAGAAACTCTTCAACCTGTTCACCCAACGCCGCGCTCCTGATGCCAGCCTCATCGTTGCCCTGGGTCGTGGCTTCCCATTCAATCGCGACCTGCTGAACACCGCCCGCATTGAATTACTGGAATATCAAGACGTTGACAGCTTCAACCAAGCCGTCAAACAACGTAAACCCGACATCGCCATCATCAGCGAAGTCATGTTCACCAAAATGCCCGCCGTGCAACAGGTCATCCGACTGAACATGGAAACCGACCCCAGCCTGGAAATCATCCTCCACCAGACCAAAATGGACGCTGGCGCCGCCACCCGCGCCATCGAGATGGGTTTTGATGACCTGCTGATCGAGCAACAAGACCCAAACATCACCACCCGGCAGCTCACCAACCGCATCGCCAAAATCCGCATCAACAAAGACCTGATCAACAAAGACCGCGCCACCGGCCTACTGAACAAAATCGGTTTCAAACGCAAAGCACAAGACGTCATCCACCTGGCCGACCAGCGCGACAACCTGGCCCTGGGCCTGTGCGTGATCGATATCGACAAATTCAAAACCATCAACGACACCTGGGGCCACTACTTTGGCGACATCGTCATCAAACGCCTGAGCCTGCTGCTAGGCGCCTTTATGGGCCCAAATGACCTGCTGAGCCGTTTTGGCGGCGAAGAATTCGTCATGCTGTTCTGGGACATCCAGCGTACCCCGCTGATCCAGAAACTCAACCAGATGCGCGAAGCCTTCCACCAGCTGCCATTCGAAGTCGAGCCCGGCGACATCCGCCACTTCTCATTCAGCGGCGGCGTTGCCTTCTTCCCTGAATTGAAAAGCGAAAGCGACCTTTTCCTACTGGCCGACGAAAAGCTCTACGACGCCAAACAAGGTGGCCGCAATCAAATCTGTAGCTGAAGCAGCGCCCAACAGGTATAATCCGCCCTCTGTGCCTTGAACTTCGTCGATCAAGCCACATCTAAACTGTATCCCAATTGGGGCCGACCTGGTTTCGACGGGGGTTGCAAAGCGGATGGGTGCATACCGGGATCTCAGATCTCCCGTAAAACACTGAATTTATATAGTCGCAAACGACGAAACTTACGCTCTGGCTGCTTAATCCCAGCCGGACTCTGCACTGATTTGCTGATAGGTCAGGCGGGCAACCGCAGCAGAGTCATTCATATCAGATCGTGTCAGGCCGGGTTACTTGGCTTGGCATCAAATAATAGGTAACTCGCTTGTCGTGAGCCTGTCGGTCGGCGTTCGGCAAGTTAAATCCAGTTGGCCAGACTAAGTATGTAGATCTCACCGTAGAGGGCTTTCGGACGCGGGTTCGATTCCCGCCGGCTCCACCATAATATGAAATCCCAACCCTTATCCGGTTGGGATTTTTTTTGCCCGTTCCACCTGTGTTGGCGCGGTTTCCGGCCGTGTCCTCTTGAGCATGGCCCACCGGAAGTTGCCGTTCCAGGTGCGCATTCCGCCGTTTTTCTCTCTCTGTTCTCTACTGCCCTCTTGAGCATTCAAGGCCCGAAGTCGTGTGTTGGCGCGGGTTTGCGGGCCATCGGTTTGCATCTTCATCTGCTCGGGAGTGCGCGACCGAGACAGCGAACGGCACAAAAAAACCGCCTTTCGGCGGCGTGACGATGCGGCACGGATGTCAGCGGAAGCTTGCCGTCAGCGCCTCACGTTGCGCCAGCCAGGACGCTGACAACCTACCGCGCAGCAACTGGCTGACGCCCACCTCGAGGCGTCCAAGGGCGATCCCTTCGATCAGGTCGGGGGCCAGTTGCGCCAGTCGGCTCATCTTGCTGGCTTGGCCGAGGTCGATGCCTTCGGCCGCCGCGATCTCGCTCATCGAACTGAACCGTCCTTCGTCCAGCAGACGCTGCCAGTGGTGCGCGAGGCCGAGTGCCCGCATCAAGGGGGTGTCCTGCGCCATCTCGCGCACCTGCCGCTCACGGCGGGCCTCGTCCAGGAATTCCTGCGGTGCGTCGAACGGCGTGATGACCTGCTTCTTCAAACCCCGGCGCACCAGCGTCCAGGGCAGGAAGGTCTCCATCTGCACGCCGCCAGCGGGCAGCGGCGTCTGGTAAGTCACTGGGTCGCCCTTGGAGTGGCCGCGATGCTTCTTGCTCACACATCCTCCTCAAAACTGGCCATGAGCTGGCGCTGGGCCTGCCAGTCGACCATCAGGCGGTTTCGCTGAAACCACATCAGCGTCAACCGCCGTGGCTGCTTGCCAGCCATGAACCGCTCGATGATGTCGGGAGCCAGCAGGGTCAGGCGCAGCAGTTCGTTGACCACCGAGTGGTGCAGTTTCTCGGCGCGGGCGATGGCGGCACCGCTTTGCATTGCCCCGGTGTCCAACAGGTGTTGCCAGTAGAAGGTGCGGGACAGCCCGTCGATCAGCGTGACGTCGTGGACGCTGCGCACGTCTGTGGCCACCCGCTGGACGCCCCGGCGGCGAAACGTCAGTGGCACAAAGGTTTCCATCGACTCGTCCATCAGGCTTCGACCTCCAGCAGTTCGGCCCCAATGCTGTCCGGGGCGAACTCCTCGATCAGCGCGTTCCAACCCACTTCACGCCACTTCACCTTGATCCCTTGCACCTCGCCTGCGTGGACGAGGTCGATGCGGTCGATCATCAGGTTGGCGATGCGGTGGCGCTCGACTGGGAACAGTTGATCCCACACGTTGTTCAGCCGTCCCATCGCCATCGCGGTGGTGGCCTCGTCGATCTGGGCCCCGTTGCGCTGGATGTGCCGCACCACCGACGCCACGGTCTCCGGGCTGGTCAGTACCGTGCGGATCTGGGCCACCACCGCCCCCTCGATTTCCGGCGCGAGCAGGCGCTCGTAGCTCTTGCCTGGCGCACCGAACCTTGCCTCCGACTTGGACACGTAGTAGTGGTACTTGCGCCCGTTCTTGCGCGAGTAGGTCGGGTACATCCGCTCGCCCGAGGGCGCGTGCAGCAGGCCGCGTAGTAAGGCGTCGGTGCGCGACCTGATCTTGGTTTCCACCGACCGGGTGTGGCCGTCCTTGGCCAGCACCTCGTGAACTCGCCCCCACAGCCCTGGATCGATGATGGCTTGATGCACGCCCGGGTACCAACTGCCCTTGTGCGACAACTCCCCGAGGTAGATCCGGTTGCGCAGCAGCTTGTGCAGGTACTTCTTGTCGATGCGCGTGCCCGCCCGCGTCTGGCCATCCTGTGTCGTCCATGCCTTGGTGGTGATGCCATCCAGCGTCAGGTTGGCGGCAATCTGGGTGGGCGAGCCGATGGTGAGCATTTCCTCGAAGATGCGCCGCACCACCGCCGCCTCGGTTTCGTTGATGACCAGCAGGCGGTTCTCGACGTCGTAGCCGAGCGGCGGCACGCCACCCATCCACATCCCTTTGCGCTTGCTGGCGGCGATCTTGTCGCGGATGCGCTCGCCGGTGACCTCGCGCTCGAACTGGGCGAAGGACAGCAGCACGTTGAGCATCAGCCGGCCCATCGATGTGGTGGTGTTGAACTGCTGCGTCACCGATACGAAGGACACGCCGTGGCGCTCGAACACTTCGACCATCTTGGAGAAGTCGGCAAGGCTGCGCGTGAGGCGGTCGATCTTGTAGACCACCACGATGTCGATCTGGCCGCGCTCGATGTCCACCATCAGGCGTTTCAGCCCAGGCCGATCCGTGTTGCCGCCGGAGAAGCCGGGGTCGTCGTAGTCGTCCGCCACCGGAATCCAGCCCTCGGCGCGCTGGCTGGCGACGTAGGCGTGGCCAGCCTCCTTCTGCGCGTCGATGGAGTTGAATTCCTGGTCAAGGCGCTCGTCCGACGACACCCGGCAGTAGACCGCGCAGCGTTTGCGCGCTTTGGGTGAAGCGATCTGGGTGGCATCGCTCATTGCGCACCTGCCTTGCCTGTCAGGCCAAAGAACAGCGGCCCCGACCAGTGCGTGCCGGTGATCTGCCGGGCCACGGCGGTCAGGCTCTTGAAGGTGCTGCCCTCGTACTCGAACAGGCCGTCGGCGGTGACCGCCACCTTGTGCTCACGGTCGCCCCACTCGCGCAGCAGCACGGTGCCGGGCGCGAAGTTGATGTCGCGCGGACGGGCCCGCAGCTTGATCTTGGAATGCTTGGCTCCGATGGCCTCCAGGCGCTGGCGGGTGTTGTGCGCCAGACCGCCAAAGGCCTCCTCCTGCATCTTGTAGGCGATGCGCGACTCGATGAAGACGCGGTTGGGGTTGATGGGGCGGCTGCTGAAGTACCGATCCCACACTGGCCACAGCTCAGTGATGGGCAGGCTTGACAGCTCCGCGATCCGTGCGGCGACGGATGCTTGTTTCTCGTTCATCACAACTTCTCCGTTTGATAGGGGATTGTATGAACGCGCTGGTCGGGCAGGAAGCCAAGGCCAACTTCTCTCTGGTTTAGCGCTTCTGCGACGACGGTGCGGACGATGGCGGCCGCAAGGATGGATGTGATTTCGCCAGCGCGGGCGCTGGCGGACATCTCCGAGGGAGATGCGAGTTCGAGGTTCTTCATGACGGCTCCGAGGAATTGCAACCGTCAAGGATGGTGAGCCTGATCCTCCGAAGAGGATGGCAACGCAGGGTAATGGATGTTCGAACAGTCAGCCCGTCAGGACTGCTTCTTCCGCCTCGGCCTTGCCGTCGTCATCGTCAACCGGAGTGTCAAGGGTCGGCAGATTCAACTGCCATGCGTGAGCGCCGCTGACTTTGGCCAGATAGTTTTTCCAGGGCGACGTCTTGGAGAACAAATTGGCTGGCGATAGACATCCCGTGTCTTCCATCAGCTTCTTGGTGTTCACGTGCGTGCCTGCCGCATAGGCATTGACCAAACGCTGCAGCACGGTGATTTTGCCCTTGCCGGTGATCCTCCACGGTGCTTTGCCTGGGATGTACAGCACGGCGGCATGCCCGTCGGCAGACACCTTCAAGCTCACCGACGTGCCGCCCATGGCAGCCAACTGACCATGCCGATATGCAACCTTGACGCTGGCTGTGTCGATGGCCGTTTTCGCCCCGGTGGACGATACCACGTCCTCGATGGGGATCACCACATTCGTCCCGGCGAATGGGAACGGAATGGATGCCGTCGTCAGGACGATGCCGGGAATCGGGCGAGGATGCAGTCGTAAGTCGGTATCGACGCGGGCGTATTGGCGCTCGCTGGACATCTTCGCGGCAAAGTACAGCGCGACGGCATGCCCGTCGATGTCGAGTTCGCCTAGGAACACGGGCTCGTCATCAAGGTGCTTGCCACGCACACCCTGCAGTGCGGTGCCCAGCGCTGTAATGATCTCCTCGCGCAGCCAGTTCAGATGCACTTTCCATCGCCGCGCATGTTTCGCGGGCAGGATCACGTCCAAGCCCGTCAACGGGTCACGGTAGCGCACCTGGTTCGCATCAGTGCAGCGCTCCAGCTTGGCCGTGAACCGCTCGCCGTCGGCCAGATCAACCACCTTCTCGGTGATCCGGTCGCCCTCGGTGATGATGCCCTCATCCGCAAAGCGGTCGATGTCGATCCCCAACTGCGCCAAGGCGAAGCCATCCATCGGGCTGGTAGCACACTCGAGCAACCGCGCCACCTGCAGGATGAGATTCGGGTCATCGACACCCGAGCCCGGGTGCAGCGGTTTGAGGACGCCCAACACTTCGAGCAGTTGCGTCCCGGCCTGCCGCAGCCGGATGTCTTTCTCGCCCTGGAGGCTGCATCGACCGGGTTCCGCCAGCACGATGGACAGCGGTGTTTCGGAGGTCTCGCCCTCGAACACCAGATCGGCGACCAAGGTCACGCCGAGGATGGCTCCGGGTTGTGAGAACGGATGATCACCCCATCGCCCGCTGATTACCTCATGCAGTTCCACGCCGCTGTCGATGTGCAGCGAGACGGCATCCGTCGAGTGTCCCAGCAGAGCCTTGGCTTCGGTCAGGTATAGACGCTCGACCTTTGCACCATCCAGGAGAGGCTTCTC
This sequence comes from Chitinivorax tropicus, assembly GCF_014202905.1. Taxonomy (NCBI): domain Bacteria; kingdom Pseudomonadati; phylum Pseudomonadota; class Betaproteobacteria; genus Chitinivorax; species Chitinivorax tropicus. Next base: position 104,799 of record NZ_JACHHY010000018.1, read on the forward strand.
GTCCTTCAGCGGCAGTGCGAACCGGGACAGGTCGTACCGCGACCGGTTCAGGGGACGGTTCGACAAAGGGGCTTTGAACCCATGCTTGGACAGCACATTGGCCAGCGGCGCGCGTGTAGACAAGGTGTGTGCGTAGACATCCACCACCTTGCGATCCGGCGCGTAGACGAGCGTGGCATCGCGCGCCGGGAAGTAGCAGAAGCTTTTCCGGTTGCGGTTGACCACCTGAACGGCGGTCACCTGATCTCCAGCAAACCGCACAACAAGGTAATGAGTGGTTTTCGTGTCACCGTTCTTTTTCTCGTCGGCCAGCGGCACGTAGACGACCTCGCAAGGCTCACCAAGGCGCATCGCACTGGTGAGCTGTGCCTCCAGCTCCTTCTTGACGGAGTCGTTCCAGATGAAGGGAGGCGCGTCGTCGCATGGCACGTCGAAGGCATCGTAGAGGCGCTTGTTGCCACGGATGTCGCCGGTGTTCAGGATCGACTCGGCGACATCGAACAGCCGTGCCGCCTCGTCGGAATGGGTTCGCATCCAGACCGCGCGACCGATCTCGCCGCCGTCCTGGGCCAAGAAGACAGCGATCAGGTCGTTGTCGTTGAGCTGATCGGCGACGGTCGTCAGAATTAGTGCGCCGCGCGGCGATGCCAGACGCAGCACGCGCAGCGCTTCGCGTTCGGCAGGGTCGCGTTGATCCTTGCGGAGATGCCTGACGTGCTCGATCAGGGTGGCAGGGAGTGCATCTGCATCCTGTGACCAGTCGAAGCCGCGGGCAAGCGCCTGGCATTCGGGCAGCCCACTGAAGGTCTTGATGACTGAGGCTGGAGTCTTCTCGATCAGATCAAGCAGGCAGTGCGCGTTGGTCAGGGTCTTTTTGCCCATGCATTCTCCCTTCGGCCGTTCACATGGCCACAGTCCATTGGCGCATGACCGCCACCGATTGAGTCAAACCCTGCGCCAGCAGGGTGTCGAGGTATTCGTCCGCCGATTTGGGCGGGTTCTTAAGTGAGCGCCGATGACTGGCTGCGGCCTCCAGTACGCCTGCGGGATGCAGATCCAGCAGATCGACGATGAAGTCGTCCGGATGCTGGGCCTCGAGGTTGTAGGACTTGAGCGCGTCGGCCGGGAAGTCCTTGAGATTGAATGTCACTATCAGGCTGGCACCGGAGTGGATGGCGGCCGCCGCCACATGGCGGTCATCCGGATCGGGCAGGCTGATTGATGGAATCAGGTACTCGAACCCGGTGACCAGACTGTCCCGGACGTGGGCGTTCATCAGTTGGCGTGTCCGGTTCAACTGGTCTTGGGTCAGGTCGGGCCGATTGGCCAGGACATTGCGCGTCCACTCGTCGTGGATCATGTCGCTCCAGCGCGCCCGGTACAGATCCGACAGCGCCAGATGCATCAGCAGGTCGCGCAGCGGTGCCGGATAGAGCACGCAGGCGTCATAGACGACGGTGAAGTGCGAACTCATCCAGTCAGTACCCCATGCCGAGTTCCTGGGCCTGCGCAGCCAGCTCATCCAGAGCCTTGCGACGCTCGGCATCAATGCGCTTCTTGTAGGCGATCACATCCTGGTAGCGCACGCGGCGATGCGTGCCGATCTTGTGGAACGGCATGTCGCCTTTCTCCAGCAGCTGGACAAGGAAGGGGCGCGAGACGTTGAGAACGTCGGCGGCCTCCTGGGTCGTCAACTCGGCATGGATCGGGATGATCGACACGGCGTTGCCCTGGCCGATTTCGGTCAGCACATCCAGCAGCAGGCGAAGCGCCGACGTCGGGATGCGCACGGCGCGTACAGCCCCCTTGTCGTCATGGAAGTCGATCTGCTGGGTTTCGGCACGAGTCTGGAGCACGGTCGACAGCGCGCGGCCCGATTCCCGGGCGAGTGCGATGTCCTCTGCGGAGGGTAGTGTTTTGGGGATAGCGGGAGCGTTCACGGATGTCTCCTCGTCGGGTCAAAGTTCAATCTGAGGTCATTATAAACGAAATAAGCGAAATCGCAATAACCGAAACAGCGGGCATATACCAATACAGATCAACAACTTAGATCGGTTGCGCGAGATGACTTGAGATCAAGGACTGCTCGTGAGCGCCCAAAACGTGCTCGCCCACGCCCAAGGCATGGAGCAATTGAATAGGGACTCCCAAACAAAAGGAGTCCTGCGATGCAAAACCATGCCTCATCTGTTCAACCCAGCCGGAATCTGACCCGGCCCATCCCGGACGGTGTCACCCGCATCGCCCTCGACGAGAACGAGCTCGCCACACGCTGGGGGCTCTCCGTCAAAACCCTGCGCCGCTGGCGGCAGGAACAGCTCGGCCCTTTCTTCTGCAAGCTCGGGGCGCGCGTCACGTACCTGATCACCGAAATCGAAGCCTTCGAGCGCCGCGTCTCGCGCTACTCGACCTTCGCTCGGGCATACCAGTGAGGAGGACGGCCATGAGCGATCTGACCATCTTCCCCGTCGACATCGCCGAGATGTCCGTGAGCCAACTGGCCGCGCTGGCTTGCCCGCATTTCCAGCGACGGTGAGCGTGAACGCCGCCGATGACCTGCTGCCGCTGGCGGGTGGGTCGACCTCGGTGCTGCCTGATCCTGCCGCCAACATCGGCGTCAACGCCGATTGCGACCTGATGCGCTTGAACAGCCCCAACTCTGAGCTGTGGAACCGGGGGGGTGGCTACGACTGGCACTTCCACGCGATTCCGAACGGCCGCAAAAACATCCACTTCAGTGGTCACGGCTTCATCGCCGGAACCGTCAAAGAGAAGAGGCAGCCCGACCAGCCACTGGTGCGGCGAGTGCAACTGGTCAGCGAGAACACCCGCGTCCTGGTGGCCGAAACCTGGAGCGACGCTACCGGTGCGTACCTGTTCGAGTTGATCGACCCGTCCCAGAGATACACCGTGGTCAGCTACGACTACAAGCAGATGTACCGCGCCGTGATTGCGGACAACCTACGCCCGGAGATGATGCCGTGACCGTCGCCATCACTGTCGAACACAACGAGGCGCGGCTGGCAGGCACCTTGGCCTTCCTCGACGCAGGCACCAATCCGGCACGCCTGCGCATTTACGGCGGTACGCGTCCCGCCACCCCGGCCACGACGCCTTCGAGCGCGATGTTGGTGGAGATCAGACTCACCAAGCCTGCGGGCACGATTGCGGGCGGACTGCTCACACTGACGTAGCAGGAGGACGGGCTGATCACGGCGACCGGCATCGCCACCTGGGCGCGGCTGGTCAACGGTAACGAAGTCACGGCCCTGGATCTGGACTGCAGCGGCACCGATGGCAGCGGCGACGTGAAGCTAGCCAGCACCAATCTCTATCTGGGTGGCGATGCCCGGATGGTGTCTGCGATCCTGGGGTAGGCCGTGCCAAGCGCACCCAGCGAACTGACGCTGGCCGCCACTTTGCCAGTGCCCGGAGTCAGCATTCAGATCGGGCCACCACTGGTCGACCTGCTGTTCGACCAACCCGCAGCAACCGACGCCGAATTGGTGTTCGGGGCGAGCTTCATCGCGCCGCGCGACGACGTCGTGGTGCTGGCCAACCTGCCGTTGCCGGTCGTGGCGATCAAGTTCATCCCGCCAGCGCGGGCCGAACTGCTGGCCGAGCTACCTGCATTGACGGTCAGCACGCTGTTGCTGCGCCCAAGCGTGCCCTTGGACGTGGCGGGTGCAAGTCTTCCCGGTGTCGTGTTCTCCGGCGAGGTCGGGTACTACTCGCGCACCCAGCGACCGACGGTGGGCCAGACCGCGCACCCTTGGCAGGTGGCGAGTCAGACCGAGGGAGGCGCCACGCAGGGCCAGCAGGACGCTGCCGCTACTCCGGCAGGTTGGGACGCGTTCTGGCGACGCACCTTGGGTGTTCCGCAGGGCATCGAGCACAGGTTGCCGCCGGTGCTGGCGGCAGCGCCTGAGCAACGAGGCGCTCGCCACCAGGATGCGACCCGGCTGCAGGATTCGACGTGGTTCGCGCACCAGGACGCCACGCGTTTTGCGGCGGCCCGACAGGGTCTGTTCCAGAACGCAGACCCGATACGGGATGCCACGCGGTTCCGGCATCAGGACGGTGATCGCACCAAGCGCGCGGGCAGGGTGTCCCGGTGGCAATGCGCTGTGTTGGTGGTGCGCGGCCAGGGGAGCGATTTTCAGACTGCACGGCCGCAACTGAAGGACTGGCGCGGCAGGTATCAGGAGGCGGTGCCGCCACCACCGGGCATCAGCCGGTGGGTGGTGCCTGAGCCGCCCGTTCCGCAGCCTTGCTACACGCCCAGTCCGCACCTGCTGTTTGCCGCGCTGGCAGCGACCGATGGGCATTTGCTGTTCCTTTGTGAAAACCACGTCACCCCGCCACATCCGGATGGTGAGCCGGTGGTCGTTCCTGTTCGGAGGGTCTATTTCGTGATCAACAACGTGACCCTGTTCCGTGTGTCCGATGGCGCGCCGGTACCGGTGTTCAATCTCTCGCTGTCGCTCGATGCCTCGTCTTGGGCGTGGGGCTTCGATGCGGTGCTGCCTGCCAGGGCCGAGGCCCTGGTCGCGCCCGGCAGCGCATCCGGGCCCGTCGAACTCGTGGCCAGCGTCAACGGCACCCCGTTTCGCGTGCTGGCCGAGAGCATCAGCCGCGAGCGCATCTTTGGTGACGCCAGCATCCGCATCTCCGGACGGGGGCGCAACGCCGTTCTGGCCGCGCCCTACGCGCCGGTGATGACGTTCTCGAACACCGAGGGCCGCACTGCTCGGCAGTTGATGGACGACGTGCTCACGGTCAATGGCATCCCGCTCGGCTGGGCCATCGATTGGGGCCTGACGGACTGGAACGTCCCCGCCGGTGCGTTCGCGCAGCAGGGATCGTGGATCGACGCACTCACCGCCATTGCCGGTGCTGCAGGTGGCTACTTGATTCCGCATCCCTCGGCCCAGAGCATCCGCGTGCGTCATCGCTACCCGGTCGCCCCTTGGGAATGGAGCACGGTCACGCCCGACTTCGTGTTGCCAGTCGATGCTGTCGCCCGCGAGTCGATACGCTGGCTGGAAAGGCCTGCGTACAACCGCGTGTTCGTTTCCGGGCAGGACGTCGGCGTGCTCGGGCAAGTGACCCGGGCCGGGACTGCGGGAGACGTTCTGGCACCGATGGTCGTCGATCCACTGATCACTGAGGCAGCCGCCGCGCGTCAGCGTGGCATCGCCGTGTTGGCCGACACGGGTCAGCAGATCGAGGTCAGCCTGCGCCTGCCGTTGCTCGCCGAGACCGGGATCATCGAACCCGGCGCGTTCGTGGAGTACCAGGATGGCAGCATCACTCGGCTCGGCATCGTCCGCGCGACCCAAGTGGAAGCCGGTATGCCCGATGTCTGGCAGACGCTGGGAGTGCAGGCCTATGCATAACATCTACGAGCAGTTTCGCCAGCTGATCCCCGCCCCGCCGCTGCAGGCGGGCACCGTGATCGATGTCGGCTCTGGCGTGGTCACTGTCGCATTACCCGGTGGTGGCCGAATTAAGGCGAGAGGCTCTGCGGCCCTTGGCCAGAAGGTGTTCGTCCGCGACGACGCCATCGAAGGCATCGCCCCCAGCCTGACGCTGGAAATCATCGAGATCTGAAACCCAACTGATTCAACCCTGAGACCCGCCCTGATGCTCGCGCATCGGGCGGGTTTCGCATTTCTGGAGCACGCAAATGAACGCACCGACTGTGACCGAGGGCATGGTGACCATGCCCAAGGACGAATTCGAAGAACTGCTGGAGCGCGTCGCCGAACGCGGCGCTCGCCACGCGCTGGCTGACGTGGGCCTCGATGGCGAAGACGCTGCCAGCGACATCCGCGAGCTGCGGGGCCTGTTGGAGGCCTTCAACACGGCCAAGCACACCGCGTGGCAGACGGTGGTCAAGGTGGTCACCACCGGCTTCCTGCTGGCGCTGGTCGCAGGCGCAGTCGTCAAGCTCAAGGTGTTCGGAGGTAGCCAATGATCGAGACCTTGCTCGGTGGTCTCCTTGGAGGGGCCTTCCGCCTCGCACCCGAACTGCTCAAGTGGCTCGACCGCCAAGGCGAGCGTGGTCACGAACTGACGATGCAAGACAAGGCGCTGGAGTTTGAAAAGTTGCGCGGCGCGCAGCGGATGGCCGAAATCGGTGCGAGCGCCGATGCGGCGTGGAACGTCGGGGCCATCGATGCGCTGCGCGAAGCCGTCCGCACCCAAGGCGAAAAGACCGGCGTGCGCTGGGCAGATGCCTTGTCGGTGAGCGTGCGACCGGTGATCACCTACTGGTTCATGGCCCTGTACTGCGCTGCCAAGACGGCGGCATTTGGGGCTGCTGTGACCGCTGGCGCTGGCTGGAAAACGGCCATCCTGCACGCCTGGACGGAAGCCGATCAGGCGCTGTGGGCTGGTGTGCTAAACTTCTGGTTCCTCGGACGCGTGTTCGACCGGGTGCGTTCGTGAGCGAAGTGCCGAAAACGGCCATCGAGCTGGCCAAGCGCTTCGAGGGGTTCCATCGCGTGCCAAAGGCCGATCCTGGACGCGCGCACCCGTACATCTGCCCCGCAGGGTACTGGACGGTTGGCTATGGCCATCTGTGCGAGTCGACGCACCCGCCGATCACGGAGAGCGAAGCCGAGGTCTATCTGGCCCGCGACCTGCAAACAGCGCTCGCCGCGACGCTGCGCTACTGCCCGGTGCTCGTCGCAGAACCCGAAGGCCGACTTTCGGCCATCGTGGACTTCACCTTCAATCTTGGCGCGGGGCGGCTGCAGACGTCGACGCTACGGCGGCGCATCAATCAGCGGGACTGGGAGGGCGCGGCACGTGAGTTGCTGCGCTGGGTCAATGGCGGGGGGAGGGTCTTGCCGGGGCTCGTGGCTCGCCGAACGTGCGAAGTGGCACTGTTGCGATAGGCGCAGGAATGGCGAGCCCGATGACGAAACGACAACGTTGCATCGGGCAAACCTTTAATGATATCAGGCCTCGCCAGATGTCTGCATCCTCCGGTAAAATCACTGTTTAGAGGGGCTCAATCAATGACTGTTTTCACCATAGGCTACGAAGGACTGGACATCGACGCGTTCATGTCGCTGCTCGCTGAGCACGGCATCGAGACCGTCGTGGACATCCGCGAGCTGCCCCTGTCGCGCAAGCCCGGGTTTTCAAAGAAGGCGCTGGCCAGTGTCCTGAACCTTTCCGGCCTCGAGTACGTCCATATGGTCGCTCTGGGCTGCCCGAAGCTGGTGCGTGATCGCTACCGGGAAGACGGCAACTGGAAGCGCTATACCGACGGTTTCCTGAAGCACATCAAGACGCAGAAAGCGGCCATCGACGAGCTTGCGGAATTGGCTGCGTCGTCGAACTGCGCACTGCTCTGCTACGAGGCCGATTTCAATTTCTGCCACCGTTCGATGGTGGCCAACGCTGTTCGGGACGCCAGTGGTGCGGATGGTCGAGCACATCACGACGGCGGGCGCTAAAACAGCGAGCCCTGCCTCACTTCGACTGGCTTTCGCTTAGGCGGGTAGACCAAGCTGATGATCAGCCACTGGTCTTGGAACCGGTGCTGGTTGCCCATCAGGAACATCAGGTCTTTGCCGCCGAGTTGCCCTTCGAGCTTGGCGCGAAACGGGGCCTCCCAATCGACGCCGTGGTCGCGGCGGCAGTTCCAGAACAGCGCGCCAGCTTCCCAATCGACGATCTTGTGCTTGTGCTCCTTTTCGCCTTCCGGCGTGTCGCACACGTACCGGTAATGGAAGTCGAATGGCACCTTGCGAAGCTCCTTCACCTGCCGCTTCGCTTCGGCCTCAGAGAAAAGATCGCCTTGCATCTGTTCGCGCATCAACTTCTCTTTTTCCTCGTCCGTCCATCCCTGGTGCCGCGCCTTCGTGATGTCGAGTCCGAGCAGCCTTTTGGGCCGCAGAGGAGCGCGATGGATAGCCCGTCGGCCAGACGTCCAGACTCGATGGCGTCGAAGCTGTCAAACGCGGGGATTTTGTCCAACCACTCCCACCGGCCGGTCCATTCCTTCTTTGTGTCGATCAGGTCGCCACAGGTGATCGTGTCGACGTAGAGCTTGTGACTCTCGGGGCGGTGATCCTTGTTGGCCTTCTCGATCCGAACGTCGATCCACTGCCACTTCTTGAACTGCTGGCCTTCCTCGATCATTCGGAACGGCACTGGGTAGAGTCGGCGCATCGAACCGTCTTGGCTGATGCCTGCGACGCAGGACGTCTCAACGTACTGCGCGCTGGGTGACGGGTAAGTCTTCGCCAGGATCAGGATGCGCTCCATTCGCCCGAGTGCCATCGTCTTTCCCCCTTGTTCGTTTTCCGTTCGTTCGTGACCCTGCTACATCAGCACCCGGAACAACTTCTTCAAGTAGGCGCTGGCACCATCCTCCATGAACAACACGTTGCGGCTTTCCAGATCGGCCTTCTTTGTCGGGTCGCCCACGTTGAGCAGGTCGGCGAACTTCGTTGGCGAGAGGACAAAGGCATTCAAGACCAGCGGCGCTTCGCCCGCCTTGGCCTGCCCCGCCAGCGTCGTTTCCAAAGTCTTCACTTCCTTGTACAGCCCCAGCTTGGGGTGCGACAGGTCGAGATTGCGCAGACCCTTCGGATCGACAAAGGTCAGCCACTGCTTGCCGCTGGCATCGTCCACCAGCCACAGCAGGAAGTCCGGATAGAAGTTGCCCGCCAACGCGAAGCCCAGGCCTTTCTCTTCCCGATCAGCATTGCGCAGCAGATACAGACTGCGCGGGCCAATCGCATCCTTGCCTTCGCTGGAGTTGTAGAACGCCTCCAGATCGCGGACAAACTCCCATTCGCTCGGCGCGTCAAAGGCCAGCGGGCGCAGTTTCAGCGGCACCGCATCCTTGTCCTCCAATGCCAGCAGCGGGTAGTACAAGTGGCGGTCGAAGCTGATGGCGACCATGTGTGGTGCATTCCATTTGCTGGCCTCTCCGATCTTGCCGTCCGCCACCAGCTTCTTCAGCACTTCCAGCTTCGCCTGATACTCCAGACCGTCGTCGCTGTTCTCGATCTCGAACTGGTACAGCTTGAGCATCGACCCGTGATCTTCATCGATGTGGGTGATGTCGTAGAACTGGCCTTCGTAGCCCGTCTTCAGGGCCTTGTAGAAGCGGTCGGTGTAGTCCGTCAGCAGTCGAAGCAGGATGTCTTCCTGCTTGCGGATGTCAGCGAAGGTCGTCACGTTCAGTTCCGCCGCCGGGATGAACAGCGTGTACCAATCCTGCGTGCCCGCACAGAAGTCGATCAGCTTCTGCCGTTCCAACCGCAGGTTGCTCCAGCTGCGCTGCAACTTGTAATCCTGCAACGCCAGATAGATGCGATCCCAATTGAAAGCCGGGAACAGCGTCTGATTCAGCTTGCCCTTGTTGCGGGCTTCCGTCGTGGGGGTTGTGGCCTTATCTTTGCTGGACAGCGCTTCGACACGCGGGTACACGTCGAGTACCAGATGGGGGGGCTTGATCTTGCCCTGGAACTGCGTGGGTATTTCGTACAGCCACGGAAAGTGCGTGCGCTTGAACCCGAGTTTCTGGTTGTCCTTGTAGCCATCCTTCAGCGCCAAGGTCTTGAGTTTGCCTTTGGGCAGGTTGGCCCGCGTTGGGAAGTCCAGCTCCAGCACTTCGTCACTGGGCGTGATGCCTTCCTCGCTCAGGTAGTCTTTGAACGCGGCCATGTAGCTGGCGCGCACGCCGAAGATGTTCAGCGCCTCCAGCTTGTCCAGATGCACGCCCTTGGGCCGGTCCTGCGGCAAGGTACGCTTGAGCGAGAAGCCCTTGCCCTTGAGGCGGACTCCGCGTCCAAACAACTGGATGATCTGCGAGCCTTCACCCTGACCCATGTTCAGCAGGCCCATCGTGGACACGCGCCAACTGCTCCAGCCTTCCGTGAATTTGCGCGAGCCGATCAGCACGTTGAGGCGGCTGTCCTTGTTGTTCAGGGTGCCGAACAGCGCGCCGCCAAAGTCGTCACGTTCGCTATCGAAAGCCTCCACGTCCTCCGCCATCCCGAAGAAGCCCGCATCGTCGCCGATGTTGATGAGGCCGAAGGGCTCTGCATCGCCCACGCGCAACGCCAGCTCACCCTTGCTGCTCTTGATGTTGACCAGTTTCAAGCGCTGGCGGGCCGAGGCATTGAACACTCGCAGCAGGATGTCGGCGTACAGATCATCCACGCGACCGCCGAAGCCCATCAGGGGCGTGAAACGCCCGCTAAAGATGTTGTTGCCCTTGGCGTCCAAAATCTGCGCCTTGTCCGCAATCAGGTCGGTCAGCCAGCTCTTGATCTGCGCTTCGCTGTTCAGGAAGTCGGCGAGAAAGTTCACCACTTCCAGGATGTCCGACTCCTCGCCTGAAACGGTGTTGCCCACGAACACCCACAGCGGCTTTTCGATGTTGAAGTCGCCAAGCGCCGAGCGGTGCGTGCTCCACAGCCAAAGCTGCTGGTAGTAGGACAGCAAACAGGCGGTGAAATACTTGCGCGCGTTGTCCGCCTGCTCGTAGGCCTCGCCATTCATGTTGAGGATCAGCGACTCTTTGCCGTAGCCGTCCTCATAGAAGAACTTGTACGAGTAATCGAAGAGGATGCACTTTGCGTAAATCTCGCGCGTAGCGGTGATGCGCGCACGGCGCTTGTCCTCAGCGGTCAGCACGAGTTGCGCCTTCTGTCCGTCGTCCAGGCTGCGCAGACTGGTGGTGTTGAACAGCATCTTGGCGCGCTTTTTCTGGATGTCTTCTTCCGCCGTCGCCACGGTCATGCCCTTAGCCACTGCCTGCCCAAATGTGGCCGAGTACTCGAAGGCAAAACCACCTCGCACCAGCGCATCGCGCCGCGCCATCCACGCGCCCGCCGCTGTGCCCGTACCACGGTGGCCTTCGTCCACCAGCACCAGGTTGTTGCCCTCGAAGGCATCCACGGCGACGGTCTTGTCCCCCATCTCATCGCCCAGCTTGTTGATGTCGATGATTTCGATAGTGCCGCGCGCGGGTGACTGGGCCTTGTTGAAGAACTGCGAGAACCCGAAGCCGGACAGGTGCAGCTCCTCCAGATGCTGACGACTCAACCCTTCGTTGGGAGTGAGCAGGACGATCTTGCTCGGGTAGTGATCGCTGCGCCCCGCCTGGAAGTAGTGCAGGTACTGGCGGATGTTGACGTGCAGCAGCAGTGTCTTGCCGCTGCCGGTGGCATTCCAAAAGGCGATCTTGTTCAGGTCGTCCGCTTCGAAATCGCGGAACTGTTCCGCGCCCGTCTCGGCGCGGTAGCGCGTCATTTCCTCGTTCAGGCCATCGAGCAAGTCCTGACGGTGGTTGAAGTACCAGTCCAGATACAGCTCGGTGAACAGCAGCGATAGGTACTGAAAGTACTTCATCTGCAGTTCGTGGCCTTCCAGCTTGTTGCGATGGGCGGTGATGGCCTGCCAGTGGGTGACGACGTTCAAGTCGTAGCGCCGCAGGTCGGCCTCGGGCACCTTGTTGGGATCGAACAAGCCTCGGATCAGTTCGTGGAAGAACTTGGTCTGGCCGTCCTCGTCGATGCCTTCGAAGCGGTCATCGCCCAAGCGCATCTTGAGTGCCGCCAGCGTGCCACCCTGAAAGAAACCCAGCACCCAGCGGTTGAGCACCAATTCTTGATGGAAGCTGCGCTTCTTGCCGCCTCGACTGGAACCGGTTGCGCCGCTTGCGCCCGAACCGGCGACAGGTGTCTTGCGTGGACGTGCCATCAGATGTCCTCCACGGAGAACATGCGCTCCAGAAACTCCGGCTCGATCTGGCGCAGCTTGAGCACTCGGGTGGCACCGCCTTCCTCGGCCGTCTGAGTCAGCACGGTGGGAATGTTGTGGTCGCCATTGATGTAGACCACGTCGAACTCGTTATCCGCCGGGTTTATGGCGAGCTTGTCGCACAGCTTGGCGACACCTTCATAGTCCAGCGCCTCACAGTCGCGCCATAGCACGAGGCAGTTCTCACCGCTGGGAAGCGTGCCGGTGACGGTGACGAAACCGCGCGCAGGCTGCATGTCGATGTGCTTGACCCGCAGGCCAATCAGGTAATTGAAGGTTTCAACCAGATCGATCTTGCGTGGCTCGAAGGCGCCCGCCGAATCCAGGGCAACATTGAGGGTGTAGTCGAAGGGTTTCTTGAAGTCTTCCACCGACAGCAGCGAGTCACGGCTTTCAACGTCCAGCAGGTAGTTGAGCAGGTAGTCGTCCTTGGCCTGCTGCGGCAGCGTGTTCAGTAAATCGCCTTGCGCGGTCGTGCGGCCCAGTTGTAGGTTGTTTAGGGTGTCTTCGTAGCTTTCGAGCTTGATGACTTTCAAGCAGTAAGAAATGCCGGTTTCGGGAGTAATTGGCTTGCCATCCTTCCACTGAGCGGCGTAGACGGCCTTAATAGTTCTCGGCTTGGTCACGGTCTCGAAATACTCTCCTTGTTCGACAAGGATGAATCCGAGCTTTGGACTCGAACCTGCGGCCAGAGCCTCGCGTCGCAACTCGATCACGGCATGGGCCGTAGTACCGCTGCCACCGAAATAGTCGAGCACCACGTCCTCTTCCTCAGCTTTAGTCGCCAAGGAAATGCATTTTTTTACCAAGTTGATTGATTTCGGAAAATCAAAGCGTTTTTCTCCGAGCATGTCGATCAGAAGGCTATTGCCATAATTGCCCGCATCGAACTCACCGCCGCTCCAGACTGTCTTGGGCACGGTCTGTTCATGAGTAACAAAGAGGTCCCAGTCGTCTCCAACCTTGAGCGCCGCAATGCGGTCGAGATTCTGGCGGATTGAGTCAAGCCCAAAATTCCAGCGCCGTTCGACTCCATCTTGGTCAATCGGCCAGACTTCAGTGCGTCCATCAGGCAAATGGACGTTCTTACCCGAAGGATGAAAGTCTTCATCCGGCACTGTGCCGATATCGACAACCTGACCGTTCGTTACATAGATAGGATAAAACGACAGCCGCCGGTCAATCCGACGGGAATTTTCTCCCCATCGGCGCATCTTGCGTGGTGTGTCGTTTTTTTCCAGCGTTCTGGCGACACTTGATAGCCCGTCGCGAGTTAGAAACAGTGCGTATTCGTGGGTGCGATTGAAATTTTTGGTGATGGATCCCTTCGGGTTATGCACTGACCTTTCCCCACCACGGTATACCAAGAATTAGTTAGCATGGAGGGCGATAGGAGCTCACATGCGCAAGGCGAGATTCAACGAAGTCCAGATC
>NZ_JACHHY010000019.1 GCF_014202905.1 Chitinivorax tropicus
TGGACTTCGTTGAATCTCGCCTTGCGCATGTGAGCTCCTATCGCCCTCCATGCTAACTAATTCTTGGTATACCGTGGTGGGGAAAGGTCAGGGAACTCCTCGTTTCCGTTGACTGGTTTGTTGGCACTTCCTGCTTGGCAAGTTAATGCCTAATGAAGAGGGAGGAGTCCATCTCATTGATTTAGTTTTTCCTACTGGCGTATTTCATGGTGATTGTCAAACACCCAGGTTTGTTCACTGCTTCGATAGGGGTTGATATCCAGGCCGCCTCGTCGGGTGTATCGTGCCCAGACTTCCAGCTTGGTCGGTTTGCAGCGCTGCTGGATGTCCATGTAGATACGCTCCACGCACTGCTCGTGGAATTCGTTATGGTCACGGAAAGAAATGATGTATTTCAGTAACCCGGCCCGGTCTATCGGCTGGCCGGTATATCGAATTGAGACCATCCCCCAATCCGGTTGTCCGGTGACTAGGCAGTTGGATTTCAGCAAGTGCGAGTAGAGCCACTCGGAGACTGGTGGCTGGGCTGAGTCGGTGGTCAGCAACGCTGGGGCGGGCTGGTAGGTATCTATTTCGACATCCAGCTCATCCAACAGCACCCCATTTGGCACGGCAAAGTGACGATGTGATAGTACGTTGACAGGTGATATCTGGACTTTGACGGGGCTGCCGGCGGCTTGACTCAGATCGGTGGTGATAGTGTTGCTCACTTCATCCAGGCTGCTGAAGCGGGTCTGGTTGAATGAGTTCAGGTACAACTTCAATGATTTCGATTCAATCAGGCAGGGTGAGCAGGCGGGCACGCGGAAGGTACCAATAGCTACCACGGGCTTGCCTCGTGCATTCAGCCACGAGAGCTCATAGGCATTCCAAAGATCTTCACCCCAGAAAGGCAAGGCAGCTTCTGCAATGCCAATTTCGGCCCGTTTGCCAACGCGGAGAATCGGGTGCAGCAGGCTGGGGGTATATTGGCTAAGGTAGCTCACCGCTTTGCCAAGCGGGGAGGCTTCAGGGGTATTGTGCATGGTCAATTCGTCTTGTAATGAAACGGCCCGGCCCTGGTGACAGGATTTGATGATCCGCTGATTCGCATTTTGGGCAGGGGCCAGGGCAACACTTAGGATGAAGGATCGGGCATCATCTCGATGTGGTGATGCCTCTCCCAATTCTACCCAATAATGACCGGGCAGGCTCTATTGACGCGGCTTCATAGCCCGGCCAGCCGAGCCTGGAGAGTCAGCGTGGGCCTCGGCTCTTCAGTGGTTGGGGTTGAGGCCGGTTTCGCCCTGCGGTGCCGGGCTTAGTACGGCTTGCGCTGGACTTCCCATAGCTCGGTGCGTGCTGGCGCTCTCCGATCCGAGGAGCCGGGATCAAATGATGCGGTGCATTGCCGATCAGGTCACGACGCCCCATGCGGATCAGGGCCTCACGTAACAAGGGCCAGTTTTCCGGGTCATGGTAACGTAAGAATGCCTTATGCAGCTTGCGCCGCTGCCCGTCACGGATCACTTCGACTTTTTCAGAGCTGCGCGCCACTTTGCGGAGCGGATTGCGCCCGGTATGCCACATGGTGGTGGCCAAGGCCATTGGCGTAGGGGTGAATGATTGCACCTGATCGGGTTTGAAGTTATTCCGTTTCAACCACAAGGCCAGGTTCAGCATGTCTTCATCACTGGTACCAGGGTGGGCAGCAATGAAATAAGGGATCAGATATTGTTTTTTGCCCGCCTGCGCCGAGAAACGCTCGAACAGTGCCTTAAATCGCTCGAAGGTGCCAATGCCCGGCTTCATCATTTTGCTGAGCGGCCCTTCTTCGGTATGCTCAGGCGCAATCTTGAGGTAACCGCTGACATGGTGGGTGACCAGCTCTTTGATGTACTCGGGGGATTCGACCGCCAAGTCATAGCGCAAGCCGGAGCCAATGGTGACTTTCTTCACGCCTGGCAGGGTACGCGCCTTGCGATAGAGCTGGATCAAGGGTGCATGATCGGTGTTCAGATTTTCACAGATGCCAGGGTAGACGCAGCTTAAACGGCGGCATGATGATTCGATCTTCGGGTCTTTACAGGCCAACCGGTACATATTGGCGGTCGGGCCACCCAGATCAGTGATGTGACCGGTAAAGCCCTTGGTCTTGTCTCGGATCTCTTCGATCTCGTGCAGGATCGATTCCTCTGAACGGCTTTGGATGATGCGCCCCTCGTGCTCGGTAATTGAACAGAAGGTACAACCGCCAAAGCAACCGCGCATGATATTGATCGAGAATTTGATCATGTCCCAAGCTGGGATGCGTGCATCACCATAGCTTGGATGCGGGTTGCGTGCATATTGCAAGCCATACACATAGTCCATCTCCGCCGTGGTCAGCGGGATCGGGGGAGGATTGAGCCAGACATCGCGCTCACCATGCAATTGCACCAACGCCCGCGCGTTGCCAGGATTCGATTCAAGGTGCAATGTGCGGCTTGCATGGGCATATAGCACCGGGTCATGCGCCACGGCTTCATACGATGGGATGCGGATCACCGTGCGAGCACGCTGCGCTTTACGGGCAGCCAAGCGTTCGTCACGCGATACGATGCGCACCGTTTGGGCACCGGCAGGGGCCGTGACTGGTGCCGCACCGGCGGGCTCCATGGCGTAGGGGTCGGGGTGTGGATCGACTTTACCTGGCATATCGACGGTGGAGGAATCCATTTCGCACCAATCATCATCGGGCAGCCACTGATGCGGCGCCATGAAAGCCGTACCGCGCACATCCCGGATCTGGCTCAGGCGCTCGCCGGCGGCTGCACGATGGGCGATCTCGACCAAGGCCCGCTCAGCATTGCCAAACAGTAACAAGTCTGCTTTGGAATAGATCAGCGCAGATTGTCGTACCTTATCGCTCCAGTAGTCATATTGCGCGATGCGTCGCAAGGAAGCTTCGATCCCGCCAATCATCACATCTACCCCTGGAAACGCCTCTTTACAGCGCTGGGCATACACCATGCAGGCCCGGTCCGGACGTTTGCCAGATGCGGCATGGGGTGTATAGGCATCGTCCGAGCGGGGCTTACGGTCTGCCGTGTACCGGTTGATCATGGAATCCATGTTGCCCGCCGTCACGCCAAAGAACAGACGTGGCTTGCCTAATGATCGAAACGCCTCTGCCGACTGCCAGTCGGGCTGTGAAATGATGCCGACTCGGAAGCCTTGCGCCTCAAGCAAGCGGCCCACCAGCGCCATCCCAAAGCTGGGATGATCGATATAGGCATCGCCGGTGACAAGAATGATGTCGCACACATCCCAACCCAACTGTGCCATCTCGGCCCGGCTCATGGGCAGGAAAGGAGCAGGCCGGCTGGCAGGAGAGTTGATCGGGTAGGAGAAAATCGGTTTGGCGGGTGCGAGAACGTTGGTCATCAGTGCTTCGGTTGGACAGAACAAGCCCTATATTGTCTCAGATTTGATCGCCCCTTGCGGGAAAAAGTTGTGTTTTCATCAACATACCCCGGCCCGGTCGGGATAACCACAATCGACATCCGGCCCAAGGTGCAGCGCCAGACAAAAAGCCGGGTTCCCCCGGCCTTTTGTCTGGATCGAACCGGACTCAACTCAGTTGACGCGTTTGATACGATCCTGCGCACCTGGTGCCACCGGCACATGTGCCTTGAAATAGGCCTCCAGTGCGTCCAGATCGATCATGCCGCCCAGGCGGTTGGTGCCTTGGTTCAGCACAGTGAAATTGTCCCCACCAGTCGATAGGAAGCTGTTCACGGTGATGCGATACGCTGCAGCAGGGTCGATGGCAACGCCATTGAGCTTCATGGATGCTGCAATGACGCGCTCGCCCAAGGGCTTACTGGCATCCCAGGTATAGCTGAAGCCTTTTGACACCTGCAGTACCTTGGGCTTTGCCTGATTGCCACCCTTCCACTGCTGTTCAAGCAGCTCCTTGACCTCACTGCCTTTCAAGGTCATGGTGACCAGATTGTTGCCGAACGGCTGTGAAGCATACAGCTTGCCAAAGCTCACTGTGCCAGATGCATCAGGGGTGATGGGCGCACGGACACCGCCCGGGTTCATGAAAGCAATCTGCGCGCCGCCCAGCTTGGCATCCTTTGTCGCCTCCAACTGTGCATCTGCAATCACATCACCCAGTGGCGATTCCCCATCAGCGTTGCTCTCGATGTCCAGCATGGCTGTTGCCCGACCGACCGGACGCTCTTCAAGCGGTTTGACCAACTTGCTGACCCGATCGATCAATGCAGTCTGTTTTGCATCCATCGCCACATCAGTCTTGACCACGAGATTGGCGGCTTTGGACTCGATGATGTCTCGGGTGCGCGGATCGAGTTTGATATCGATCTCAGTCAACAAGCGCCCATAAGACATGGCACTGGTCACCAGCTTGCCATTGATATTGCAGTTGTATGCCTGATGGGTATGGCCACTGACCACTATGTCCACGGCCTTGTCGAAACGATTGACGATATCGACGATTGGGCCAGAGATACCTTTACAGTCGTTATAACTGCCAGCCTGCAGGCCACCCTCATGGATCAACACCACTACGGCTTCAACACCCTGCGATTTCAGCTCTGGAATGAGCTTGTTGACTGTCTCTGCCTCATCCCTGAAATCCAGCCCAGTGACACCAGAAGGTGTCACGACAGTCGGTGTATCCTTCAGCGTCATGCCGATGAATGCAACAGGAATGCCATTGAATTGCTTGATCTGATACGCTGGCAGCAATGTTTTACTGGTAGCGGTGTCCACCACATTGGCCGCCAGATACTTGAATTTGGCACCTTCGAAATTCACGCCGCTTCGGCAGCCATCCTCGGCGTGGCAACCGCCATTCTGCATGCGCAACAGCTCGTCTTTGCCCTCATCGAATTCATGGTTGCCCACTGCGATGAAATCCAAGCCCATCAGATTCATCGATTCGATCGTCGGCTCATCATGGAACAGCGATGACAGCAATGGGCTCGCGCCGATCAGATCCCCGGCGGAAACCACCACATGGTTCGGGTTCTTGGCACGCAGCATGTTGATCCAAGTCGCCATCGCCTCTGACCCACCTGCAGGCACTTTCGCCACTTTGCTTGGGTCTGCGGGATCAGGCACCGACACCGTACCTGGCGACTTCAGGTTGCCATGAAAATCATTGAACGCAATGATCTTGGCCTCAACCGGCCCCTGCCCTTCGCGAATACTTTGACACCCGCTCAGCGCCGCCGCCAAGGCCAGTGACAGCGTTACCAGTTTGAATTTGAACATTCCGAAACTTCCTCACAAATTGATCTATCCACCCACACCACCCAGATTGCTTATCATGTGAGACGGTGCCCCGGTGAAACATGCTTCCGCAACCCCGATCCCTGTGCCTGCTCATGCACCATAGTCGATACCGGGGCAGTTTGTGGCTGCTCGCGACACATTGCTGCACGAGCGGATTCCACTGCATCAAGCGCGGTCTGCCGGGTCGGCAGGCCCTTGCATCGGCCATGACAGCCGACACCCTTCACCCCAGCCCTTTGCGCAATCAGGCAGTCTGTCCGTGATGAAAACGGGCTACGTCATCACCGCACACACCCCATTGGTGATCGTTGCGCCGCCCCCGCTTGGCGAGCTGGCCAACCGGGTTTCACGGAATCCGCGGATTTTAACAAAGTGTCGTCCATCCTCCCTAATTTCTATCAATCCAGGCCATGGAAGGTGGACGTTTCAAATGCTGCTGATATGGCTCATCAACCATGGCCAATCAGGTGCCGAGGCATCACGACACGTCAGATCAACACTGGGAGGATGACATCAACAACTGACAAGGGGTGGCGGATATAACTCTGTACCAAGATCCAGAAGATACAGGAGAAAACTGACCTGGCTTTGGCCGCGGATAGCAGGGTGATTGCACCCTACTGATTCACCGGAAGTCATACCGCACGCTGACGCCGACATCATGGCGCGCGTATTCTGAGATTGGGATATTGGAATGACGGGCAATGTAATCCCAGCGCAGTTGCACGCTGGTGGATTTGGTGGCCTTCCAAGCCACGCCTGCGCCAACGGACCACTGCCTGTCTTTGCGGTTGATCAGGAAGGCTGGGTTTGCCCGATCATACTGGCCTCGTAAGGCACCTGCTACGAGATACCACTCGGTATCCACCGTATCGCGCCATACGCCTTGAAAGCGGACACCGCTGAGCCGCGCATTGCCATCTGTGCGATCCGCAGCACCGACTTCGCGTGCGCCAAACACTTGGCTGGCCCACTGCCAGCGCTGGCTATCCGGGCTGTAAATCCAGCTCAGGGACGAGGCTTGTTGGTCGAAATTGTTGTCTGCCAACCACGGCGCCGGGTACTGGTGGCGCATCAGCTGATTGGAAAACAATAGGTGGTGGTTGGTATTCAGGCGTTGCCACCAATCGATATTCCCGCCCCAACTACGACGATTGAGCTGCGGGCCCAGAGTTGCCCACTGCCCAATGGCGTTGATGACCACCAGGCTGTCCCTGAAGCCATACTGCAAACCGGTTCTGACTTCCGCATCATCGGTATGGAACTCGGGAGAATGGCGAAAGCGCTTGAAATTGGTGCGGACGCTGGATACCGAGCGCAGGGTGCCTGTCAACAGGATCGAGGCATCCCCACCTGCGGTGAAACGTCCATAGCGATCCCGCATTTTCACGTTTTTGGGGTTGAGCTTGACTTGCAACCCGCCCAGTGCGGGAACGGTCATGAGGTCTTGTCTGGGTGAGGTGTTGATATTCGAATCCCACCCCAATGCAGCATCAACAAAGCCATTGAACACATAAGAGCCACTGTCGCTAGGGCGCTCCAATGCAGCCAGATGTCGCATCACCGTGGCCCGCGCTGCAGGTGGCGGCTGCAAGTCCAGGATGGTGTCGAATACGGCTTTGGCTCGGATATGGTCGCCCATCATCAGATAGGCCCGGCCAAGGTCCAACCAGGCTGCGGCATGGCGTGGGTTTTGTGCCACAACGCGCTCCAATGCAAAGCTGGCAGGCTCTGGCAGGTTATTGGCCAGATAGGCGACACCCAGCAGGTAGTCATAATCCACCTGCCCTGCCCGCTGAATCTCCTCGGGTGCCAGGAGCTGCAAGGCTTGGCCTGCCTGGTCTTGTTTCAACAGCAACTCTGCCTGATCAAGCAGGTTGGATTCGGTGCCCCACACCGTCGTGGCCGAACCCAGGCAAAGCACTACCCACCAGCGTACTATGCGCCGGCGCCATATACTGATTTTCTTCATGGACGAGACAATACCGCGACACCATTGACAGTTTGCCCTGTCTGGGTGGTCAACCCAAACCCGGTAGCCAAACCTTTACCCTGCTGACCGACCAGCAACCCTGTGGCGGAACCGGTGCCATGTCCGACTCCACAACCCTTTCCACTGCACGAGGTCTGCAGTTGCACCTGGCCTACCGCGAAATCCGTGAGCGACTGAAATCCATTCATGCTGCCATGCCAATCCCGCTGTTGCGCATCTGTCAGGTGGACGTCATATCGGGTGACGCCGGGGTTGCCACCAAACATCACATCCACCGCCATATTGTGGATACGCCCACCCAGGCGGCCATGCTCATCGGTCAAGCAGGACTGCCCCACGATCTTGTCAAAGGTGAAGGTGCCGTTGATGCGTTGGATCACATCCATGGTAGTGGCGCCACCAGGGGAATAGATGAAATGATGGGCAGACACGGCATGATCCTCACCGGTTTCCTGATCAATCTGGAATGCACCCTCCGCACCGCCCGCATACAGCCCCCAGAACACAGGTGCACTATCCACCAGCGCACCCCGGAAATGCACCAGCTTGGCGTCGCTTCTGAAGAAGTTGAAGCCTGTATCCGTGTCCGCCATGGCCATCGGGATATTAGTAAGCGGGTCCAGCAATGTGGCGGCGGACTCCAGGGCTGCATCCATAATGCTGGAATTGAGGACGGTGCCATGCCCCTTGCTCAGTTGGTTCACCCCGACATAGGCCGAGCCCGCAGGCGCGATTACCATCTCAATGCCATCAAAATCAATGACCACCCGGTTGCTGCTCAATCGCAGGGCCTGCACCACGTCATCCATCGTGGTGTCCTCGACGCTAGGCATGCTCTTACGAGAGGTGGTGAGCAAATCCGCCGCTGTGGTGCCCAGCATGGCTGGCAACCCATTCAGTCGGGTCGGACTGGCGCCAGGCGATACGAAACCGACCTGCGTCGGCGCCAGCGCCAATTTGCCACCACCAGCCTCGACCACCGTGCCACCGCTCAACACGCGGTTATAGGTTCCCGCAGCCAGGCCGTGGCTTGGCTGTGCCACATGGAATACTTCATGATCCGTGCCCCGGATGCCGATCCTGGCCACGGGTGTGGCAATCGCATAGTTCTCTTTATGCAGCTTGCCGATTTCACCGGTGATGGCACGCAGGCCGCCTTCGACCAAGGTGATCGCAAAACGCTCCGTTCCATCCATCTGGCTGGGGCGGCGGAATGTATCGATGACCACGCGTGAATTCTCGTGCAACATCAAACGCCCAGCATCGGCCATATGCAATTGCGCCAAGGCATCATTGGCCACTACCAAGGTATCCCCTTCACAGATTGGATCATCTTTTTTCAGATACCGTGGCTCACCGTCAGGCTGCCTGGCAGTGATCGATCCCTTGGCGAACATGACTCGACCGGCAAACAATGCAAGCTGCCGCCGCCCGGTACCACCCATGCCGTTACCCGCCACCAGACCCGTGCCACCGATACCATTTTCGATGGACTTGTCCTCAGGCTTGCCCAGCCCCGGCTGGACTCCGGTGCCGCCGATGCCATTATCACGAGGACGACCATCACGTTCTGTCCCGGGCAAAGCACCCGTACCACCGATACCATTGTCGCTAGGAGGCAGCGTCTGCTGCTGATACCCTGTTCCGCCGATACCGTTGTCCTGCGGCGCCTCGCACACCCCCGCCATGGCAGATGTCGCGAACAGCAGCAACCCCAGGCTGCAGGCCAGCACCCTATTCAACAATGCGTCAGTTGGACGGCTCATCCGTCACCTCTTGTTCAGGTTCACAATAGAAATAGATGCCACAGTTGATGCGCATAGGCGCGGCTGGCGGCTGGGTACGATCCGCTTTCATGGCCATGGCTTGCCGGCTCAGCAGTTGCAGCACACTCATGCCTTCTGATTCCGCCAAGGTTTTGAGCGCCGCCACCTCAGTGGTGGTCAACCCGTCGTAAAACACACATCGCTCCAGAAATGGTGGCAGCGCACCGCTCACGTTATGCGCCACAGCGGCAATGTGATCGTGCAGGTTCTGCCCCGCAAAAAAGACCTTGTCGTCCTGGCTGGCATTGGGCAGAAACTCTTTCACCTTCAGGTGGACACGATCCTCTGCATCCACCGCCACCCGCTGTAGTCGCAGCCATTCATCCAACACCACGCGGGGTCGGATGTCTTTGCTCACCGATTGCACCAGTGCTTCAAACGACTGCCCGCCCCCGTGGCTCGCCAGTCGCGCCAGAGGCAGAGGATTCCCCGCCTCATCCAGATAGTCGGGCGTGCTTATCCAACGGGCAAACAACTGCGCAGTCAGCGACTCATACGCCAACTTGGCCGTGGGCTCATCCCGCAAGCGCCTGACATCTTTCCGGTGCACTCCGGTCAACAAGCTGATCCGGCTGTCGGTAGGCGGCTTGCCATCAATCGACAAGGTCTCAGCTTCTTTGACATATGCCTCTTTCAGTAATTCCAACAAGGCCGGGTAAGTCACGCCATTCCCCAACAGCAGGCGAACCAGCGGGCGTAGCAGATGACGAACAGCGATCAGAAGGCGGGATGAGGGTGCGCCTGGGAGTGGACTGTCCATAGCGGTGGATACGTCATGTATTTGGAATAGTCCGACCATCATAGCATGAAGCATTGACGCGGGAAAATATTCCACATACTATTTGCGAGTGATTTTTTCCCACGCAATCAAGTCATCATACTTCCAGGCAACCAATTCCGATGGCAGGTGATTGCAGCTCAGGAGCCCGACCATGAAGAATCTTCTGCACAGCGCCCGCATGCTGGCTGGCCCACAGTCATCGATGATGAGCACCCGCTATTGGAAATACCTGATCCGAGCAGTAGCGATCTACCCATTGACCAGACGTTGGCTGGGCTATCTGATGGATGATGAACAGCGTGCGGAGATGACCCGTTGCAACACGCAACTGCTGCTCAAGCTGCAACGGCCTTACATCCGAAAGAACATCAGCCTGCGTGAGAAACTGAGCATTCTGGAAGCGCACTACGACTTCATGGATCGCCATCTCACCAGCCATCTGCGTCAGGCTCTATACCAGACCGGGCGATTGGCATTGGGGGAATGCGTCGGCAAGAGCGGGCAGCGTTATCGGGTCGAGCTGAATCCGACCCGCTCATTTGACAAGGAAGGCGAGCTGATGGTGTGCCTGATCGCGCCATCCAACGAAGGCGTGCTGACACGCGCGGTATTTTCGATTCGACAGGATGCGGGGGGATATGCAATGGAAATCGGCTGTCTGCAAGGCCCTCGGCGCAATCTCGGCAATGAAGCGATCAAGACTGCCACGCGAGATCTGCATGGCCTGCGCCCGAAAAACCTGGTGATGCGCTGCCTGTATGACTTGGCCAAGCAGTGGGGCATTCAACGGGTGTACGCGGTGGCGGGGCGCTTCCATGTCTATCACACGCCCTTCCGCCGCCAGCGCACCATTTCCGCTGACTATGACAGCTTTTGGGAGGAGCTGGGCGGGCAGCTGACCACCAATGGCCGTTTCGCCTTACCGCCTGAGCAACCGCGCAAAAAGCTGGAAGAGATCGACAGCAAAAAACGTGCGCAATATGTACGCCGCTTCAGCCTGGAAGATGATCTGAGCAGCAGCATCAGCGAGGCACTGGCCATCAGCACACCACCGGCCATCCAATCCGGCCAGGTATTGATCCTGCAGCCAGCTTTCCTGAATCGCTTTCATCAGGCTGCGTGACAGCGTGCATGCAGCAAGGTGACAGACATGGCTGACGACCGCTCAGGTGTGTGATACCACTGGCAACCGCTGGCCCAGCACCTCACCCCAGTCCTGGAGTGAGAGCCGCCGCCAGCCCGTCTGCCGATAGAATGCCAAGCCACGTTGATTGCCAGCAGACACCCCCAGGTGGACACCC
Source organism: Chitinivorax tropicus (assembly GCF_014202905.1). Lineage (NCBI taxonomy): Bacteria > Pseudomonadati > Pseudomonadota > Betaproteobacteria > Chitinivorax > Chitinivorax tropicus. The sequence goes on from NZ_JACHHY010000019.1 coordinate 11,188, forward strand.
GGCACACTGCGCCGCGTAAAATCATCCAGCAACGTCTGCATCAGCCTACGCCCCCAACCCAGGCCTTGCGCCTCCGGCAGCAAATCGATATGGACATGGGCGGGATAACCTGCCGTGTCCGGTAAAGGCGGGTGCCCCCTGTGCAGGGCGCGGATCATCTGCGCCTCAGCGGATCGATCCTGCTCCGCGGGCATCGGATAACGCCTGCGCAACGACGGAAACCAGCTCTCCTCGCACCGCGCATGAAAGCGGGCGGAATCCGGCGCACCGATGACATAGCCGACCACCTGCCCATCCTGGGTCAAGACGTAGCAGGAGTCAGGCTCCAACACGGCATAAGGCCCGGCATAGACATGCCCAATCAGCTGTGGATCACTGTACTGTGCTGATGCATCCAGCCCTTGATCACCCGTCAACAGGCAGATCCGGTACAGCGTCGTCAAGTCCGCCGCTTGATAGGGCCGAATCTCAAACCGTGCCATCCAGCTTGGAGATCAGACACACCGCCTCGGCGGCAATGCCTTCTCCCCGCCCTGTGAAACCCAGCCGCTCGGTTGTCTTGGCTTTGATATTGACCTGATCCGGCAACAACCCCAGATCATCTGCGATATTGGCCACCATTTGTGGAATATGGGGGGCCATCTTCGGCGCTTGGGCAATGATCGTTGCATCGACATTCACCACACGGTAGCCCTTTTCATGCAACAGCTTCCAGGCATCGCGCAGCAACACCCGGCTGTCGGCATCTTTGTAACGGCCATCGGTGTCTGGGAAATGCCGCCCGATATCACCTAACGCAGCCGCACCCAGCAAGGCATCGGTCAGCGCGTGCAACAACACATCCGCATCCGAATGCCCCAGCAGCCCTTTCTCGAAAGGAATGGTGACCCCACCGATGATCAGCTTGCGCCCCTCGACCAATGCATGCACATCAAAACCTTGTCCAATTCTCATAAGCGCCCTTCTTCAATTGGCCGTCCGAGCTGGGCACAGATCCACCTCAACCATACCCGACCAAAAAACATGAGGGACGGGAAAATACCCGCCCCGACTCAATGAACGATTCGTCACGCAGGATGCGCAATGATCCACTCTGCCAATGCCAGATCAGCAGGAAAGGTGATCTTCAGGTTGCGGGCACTGCCCGCCACCAGCCGTGGCGCATATCCCAGACGCTCAATGGCAGAGGCTTCGTCAGTCACACCAGCATCCAACTCACCAGACAGCGCCTTGCTCAATACACCATGACGGAACATCTGGGGCGTTTGCGCCTGCCACATACCGTCGCGAGGCACCGTTTCTACGACCTGTTGCCCTTCACCGGCCCGTTTCAAGGTATCCGCGACCGGCACCGCCAGGATACCCCCCACCGGATCATCTGCCAGCGTCTGCAACAATCGGCTCAAATCCGCCTGCGCCAGACACGGCCTGGCCGCATCGTGCACCAAGACCCAGCTGGAATCGGCCATGACAGGGGCAATTGCCTGCAGCCCGTTTCTGACCGACTCGGCACGGCTGGCACCACCACAGCGCAGCACGGTGAGCTTGGATTGCGCAAACTGCCAATCGTACTCATCGAACCACTCGTCTTCCGGGCTGATCACCACCACAATCCGGTCGATGGCCGGGTGGATCATGAATGCCTGCACGGTATGACGCAGCACGGGCTGGCCAGCCAGCGGCAGATATTGCTTGGGGATGGCAGATGCCATACGCGAGCCACTGCCCGCAGCGGGCAGCAGGGCAATACGCTGCTCAACCACCGGCATCGACAGGCTCCGATGGGGTGGTCAATTGACGCCAGATACAGCTGCCCTTGACGGCTTTGTCCAGGTCTTTGAGATAACCCTCGTGCGCGGCTGACTCGTCGTCGGTAGCGGCAATCACTTTAAGCGGGCCGCGCTTGCCCGCCTGGAATTGGATGGTCGCCGCTGGCGAGGCCTCACCCATATCCATCATCAAGCTTTCCTGCCCCCGTGTCATGGACAGATAGACATCCCCCAGCAGCTCGCAGTCGATGAGCGCGCCGTGCAACACCCGGGCGGACCGATCCACCCCGAAGAAGTCACACAAGGCATCCAGATTGTTACGCTTGCCAGGCCGCATCTCCTTGGCCATGGCCAGGGTATCGATCACGCCGGCGACCTGGTCCTGAATCCGCCCCATGCCCAACATGGCAAACTCATGGTTGATGAAGCCCAGATCAAATGGCGCATTGTGGATGATCAGCTCCGCCCCTTTGACGAAATCGAGAAATTCCCGTGCGATCTCAGCAAATTTCGGCTTATCCGACAAAAACGCCGTCGTCAGACCGTGCACGTTCAGTGCCGCCTCATCACTGTCGCGCTCAGGGTTGATATAGAGGTGCAGGTGCCGATCTGCAGGTGAAATGACGCGATTGATCATTTCCACAGCGGCGATTTCAATGATCCGATGCCCTTGCGAGGGCTCCAGACCGGTGGTTTCGGTATCGAGGATAATCTGTCTCATAGTCATTTCAAGCAGTGATCAACGCCACACCCTGATTAGCCAGCTGGTCGGCGCGTTCATTCATTTCATGTCCGGCATGCCCCTTCACCCAACGCCACTCCATCTGGTGTTGGGACTGGGCCAGATCCAGCTGCTGCCATAGATCCGCGTTCTTGACTGGCTCGTTCTGACTGTTGCGCCAGCCTTTGCGCTTCCAGCCGTGAATCCATTCACTGATGCCTTTCTGGACATATTGTGAATCGGTGTAGACACGTACCTGACACGGGCGTTTCAACACCTTCAGCGCTTCGATCACTGCCCGCAATTCCATCCGATTGTTGGTGGTGTCGGCCTCACCACCGAACAGCTCTCGCTGATGCCCACCGTAGATCAGCAAAGCCCCCCAGCCACCCGGGCCGGGATTGCCTTTGCAGGCGCCGTCGGTATAGATCTCGACGACTGTTTGTTCACTCATGATGTGGACCTGTACTTCCCTTCTGATGCGTACTGACGTTGGCGCCCTGGCGCTCGGCCAGGGCAGCGAGACGTGCCCGCAGTTTATGTTGTTGCCAGGCGGGGGTGATAAGGCGCATACCCTGCACCCGCTTGACTGCGTGCAGGAAATACACACCACCGGCCACCGGCCACCAGCGCGCGCCCAACCGCTCCATGAATCCAAACCGCTGTCGCCACTGTGGCTGGACAAAAGGCGGAACATAGCATGTCAGCTGATTGTCACTGATATCGAAACTCAACAGCTTCAACCAGTCCTTGATCCGTGGCAGGCTCAAAAAGTGGCCCCGCCAGGGCATGCCTTGCCGCTTGAGCCATAGCCGCTTGCCCCCCCACAGACTCCAGGGGTTGAACCCGGCGATCAGCAACTGACCATCCGCCACCAGCACACGCTCTGCTTCGCGCAGCACCTGATGCGGGTTGGCATTGAAATCGAGCACATGTGGCAGCACAATGAGATCGATACTGCCGGATTCAAGCGGCAGGTTGGCCGGATCACAATGCAGATCGACCATGCCCACCCGCCCGATCTTGATACGGTGCGGCATCCGATTGGCCCGCAACAGATCCAACTGTGACATGCCCACCTGCACCGCATGAAAGCCGAACAGATTGGTCACCACCTGGTCAAAATAGGCCTGCTCGTGTTCGATGACATACTGTCCGAGCGGGCTTTCCCACCAATCATTCCAGTCCGGCATAAACCACCCTTTCCTTCATTGGCGCCCAGTGGGCGCCCCGTTTCGAGGCAATGATGAACATCTTCCCGATCCCGGCCTTCAATGATAATTATATCTGGCTTTTGCAAGAAGGCTCGCACGCTGTTGTTGTAGACCCAGGCGACGCGGGGCCGGTGCAGGCGCACCTCGCTCGCGAACAACTGACGCTCGACGCCATCCTGGTCACCCACCATCATGCTGATCATGTGGGCGGCGTAACGCAGCTGGCGAGCCAATGGCACTGTCCGGTCTTCGGCCCGGCCATCACCCCCTTTACCGGCGTGACCGATCCGGTACTGGATGGCGAACACCTGACATTGCCCACCTTGAATCTGACGCTGCAGGCACTGGCGGTACCAGGCCACACGCTGGACCATCTGGCCTACTATGGTGATGGCATGCTGTTTTGTGGCGACACCTTGTTTGCCTGTGGCTGTGGGCGCCTGTTTGAGGGCACCGCCGCACAGATGTACCAGTCGCTATCCCGTCTGGCCGCCCTGCCAGACACAACGCAGGTGTATTGCAGCCATGAATACACCCTGGCCAATCAGCGCTTTGCCCTGGCAGCAGACCCGGACAATGCTGATCTCCACCAACGGCACCAGCGCGATCTGCAGGCCCGTGCCATCAATCAACCCACCCTGCCCTCGACAATCGGGCTTGAGAAACGAACCAATCCATTTTTACGGCATCAAACAGCCACCCTCATCGAGCGTGCCAGCCAACAGATGGGCCAGACGCTGTCGGCGGGTGAAGCCACCTTCGCAGCACTACGCGCCTGGAAGGATCGTTTCTGAGTCAGGCCACATGGTCTATCATGGCCAAAAACGGAACAATCGGCTGAGTCCAATTTCGATTAACCCCTGCCGAGGCGCCGCCAGCACCCACTCAACCGCCCGGCGGGCCCGCGCGGAAGACCGGCAGAAGAGTCCGCTTATTGCATTCAAAACCCATGCAGTACAAGGTTACACTATGATGATTGCCTGGCCGCGCCCACCCCGCAGGCAGACAAGCTGCTTTGACTTCACCAAAAGCCCCCGATTAAAATTCGCCCTCGTTTGTTTTGGGTTGTGGTCATGCTGATGAAAAAACTGCCATCTCACGTCCTTGCCATTGTGGCAGCTGGCGTCTTTTCCACGGCCATGGCCGCCGAGCCTCGCGTCGCACCGCCACCGGAGGCCCAGCTTCCATCCGACGAACGCATGGAACCCGAGGCACCGCAGGCTGACCTGAAACCGGCTGAGGCGGATCAGCCCTATTCATTACAGTTCTCCGACGAACTGGGTGAGAGCGATCTGGCCGATACCGCACCAACGTTGAGCAACTTTGCCGATGCAGATTTGTGGGATCGGATTCGCCACGGCTTTGCATTGAACAACCTCGATACAACGCAAGTCCGTGACCTGGAGCAATGGTATGCCGCCAGGCCGGAATACCTGTATCGGATGGCTGATCGAGCGCAACGCTATCTGTACCATATCGTGAATGAGCTGGAGCGCCGCAGCATGCCGCTGGATCTGGCTCTGCTGCCTGTGGTGGAAAGCTCATTCAACCCCAAGGCCTACTCGTCGGCCCACGCATCGGGTATCTGGCAGTTCATCCCCTCGACAGGCAAGAACTATGGCCTGGAGCAGACCTGGTGGTATGACGGGCGGCGCGATGTCCTGGCCGCAACCGAAGCCGCGCTGGACTACCTGCAGTACCTGTATGGCCTGTTTGGCGACTGGCACTTGGCACTCGCCGCCTATAACTGGGGTGAGGGCGCTGTTGCACGGGCATTGGCCAAGAACCGGGCAGCCGGCTTGCCAGAAGACTATCAGAACATCCGCATGCCTGCCGAAACACAGAACTATGTGCCCAAATTGCTGGCAATCCGCAACCTGGTGGCCAATCCGGCCCGTTACGGGTTGAAAATGCGCGCCATTCCGAACCGGCCCTATTTCACTGCCGTCAACGTTCCTCACCACATGGATACCAAAGTGGCGGCCAAGCTGGCCAATATGCCCATGGATGAGTTCCTGTCGCTCAATCCGGCCTTCAACAAACCTGTCATTGCCTATAAGCCCAGCCGCAAACTGCTGCTACCCGCCGAAAAGGCCGAGGAGTTCACCAGCAACCTGGCCAGCTATGACAAGCCATTGCTGTCGTGGAAGCCCTACGCCACCTCCCGCGGTGAACGATTCGAGCGCATTGCCGCTAAATTTGGCACCACCGTTGAGAAGCTGCGTGAAGTCAACAATATCGGCCAGGCAAAAATGGCGCGTGGCGAGATGCTGCTGGTGCCCAGCCACAATGGCGAGATCGATGCAGTCAACACTGCCGCCATGACTGAAGCGCCAACCATCCCCTCCCTCCCCACCTATGCAAAACTGGAACGAGTCGATACCAAACCCGCCACCCACCTGGTCAAACGTGGCGAGACACTGTTCAGCATCGCCAAACACTACGGCATGAGCCCCGGTGAGCTGAAATCGCTCAATCAGCTCAATACCAATCATGTCGCGGCTGGTAAGGTATTGGTATTGGAGGAGCGACGCCAGGCAGGCAAGGTCATCCGGGCCAGCGCCGCCCGAGAGTCCTCGCCGAAAACACGTAGCACGCAATACACCGTGAGGCGCGGAGATACCATTTTCAGCATCGCCCGTCGCTTCAACGTGACTGTTGCAGATTTGCAGCGCTGGAACAAAGCGGGCAAACACCTGACTCCGGGCGATGTGCTGGTCATCCATCTCGACAACAGCTGATGTGCTCGACATGTCGAGTCACCGTAGCCCGCTTGGATCAGGCGGGCTTTTTGTTTCCAGCCCAACACAGCGTAAAATGATGGATATGGAAGAACCCCTACATTTACCGGATGCCCCCAATCCCCCCGAAGAAGGGGATTGCTGTGGCAATGGCTGCGAAGTGTGCGTGCATGATATGTATGCTGCCGAGCTGGCTGAATACCGCAGGCGGGTCATGGAATATGAAGCCCGTCAGCAGAACATGTCATCCGATACTGATTCAGAGAAAGCTTGAGAATGTCCCAAACCCGCCCAGTCTACTCCACTGAGCATGGCCGCCTATGCCCTGGCTGTGGTCAGCCGATCAATGCCTGCCAATGCAGGAAAGGCCCAGCCCCGACAGGGGATGGCATTGTCCGGGTCCGGCGTGAAACAGGAGGGCGAGGAGGTAAGACCGTCACCACTGCCACAGGCTTTCTGCTGGACGACGAGCAGCTGAAGCAGCTTGCGGCAGAGTTGAAGCGCAGGTGTGGCACAGGCGGGGCGGTCAAGGATCGGGTGGTTGAGATCCAGGGGGATCACCGCGAGCTGCTGAAAGCCGAGCTTGAAAAGCGGGGCTTCACTGTCAAACTGGCCGGCGGCTGACGTGGCCAAGTCAACCGCCCTGCCCTGCCCTTGTGGCAGCCGCCTCGCCTATCAGCAGTGCTGTGAGCCCCTGCACCTTGGCCGCCCAGCCGCCTCGCCAGAGGCCCTGATGCGCTCACGATTCACCGCGTTCGCGCTCAACCGACCTGACTATCTGTTGTTCAGCTGGCATGCCAGCACCCGTCCGGCCAACCTGGATCTGCATGAAGACCCGCCTATCAAATGGATTGGGCTGGAGATCAAGCATAGCCATCAGCATGGCTACACGGGTGAGGTCGAATTCATTGCCCGCTACAAGATAGGTGGCCGGGCCGGCAAGTTGCATGAGCGTAGCCGCTTCGAACAGGTTGATGGCTTCTGGCAATATCTGGATGGCGATCAGCTTGCGTGAAATCGAGCACAGCGTGGCCAACAGCCGATTTCGCCGCCACGCTCCCCACCCACGACTGCCACGCTGATTTGCAGCTCTGCAAAGCCAGAGCGGGCGGGCACCCCAGCAAGGCACCAGGATCGGCCACTGAAATACGGCTCCCTCCTTTTCGCGGGCAGCGGGTTGACACATCCGCATGCCAGGCCGCACCCAACCATTCACCACCCCGCAACATACCAATTTCACCCTGACAGCGCTTGGAATATCACTATAATCCGGTAAAACCATGGTGCCGGCTATCATGCGTATATCGATCATCACAGTCGCCTGGATATCACTCATCGCCTTGTCCACACCACAGGCCCAAGCCACCGGCCTGGGCGCACTGCAGGTTCGTTCCTTCATGGGTGAGCGGCTCAATGCGGTCATTCCTTTCCGCAATCTGAGCCTGGCTGCGGAAAAAGATCTGGCCCAGTGCTTCAGTGTGGACCGCAGCGGAGCGAACGATAGCGGCTATTTGCCGGTTCATCCCAACCTTGTGGTGGAGGGCAATGCTGAACGTGGCCAGCTGCTGCTGTCCACCAGCCACGCCTTGACCGAGCCGGTGTCCGTTCTGCGCATCCGCTCCCATTGTGAGCAAGGTGGGGAATCCGTCCGCGAATATACTTTCTTCCTCGACCCGCCGCCCGCAGAGCAAAGCAGCCAGGAGGACGGCCAGGAGCCGATCCAACAGGTCTTCCTGCCTGTCATGCAGCTGCGGCCAGCCCGTGAAGAGGTGGCAACCCAGCCCGCCCCCCCGGCGGCCAGCCCCGCTCAGGAAGTGAAGCGAGGAGAAATATGGAAAGTGCGGAAAGGGGACTCCATTTTCCGCATCGCCAAACGATTCGAACCCGCTGACATCAACAAACAACGGCAGCTCGAAAAAGCCATTGTCTCGGCCAACCCCAAGCTATCCAACCCCAATCGGATACACATTGGCGATGAGTTGCTCGTCCCGGACGTATTACCCCTTGCCACGCCTGTGCAATTGGCCAGCAGCACCAAACCCGCCAAGGCGCCCGATACGCTTCCTGAAGCCGGTAAAAGCAAACGGGTGGCCCTGGCGCAGAAACAAGACGATTACCAAGTCACGCTGACAAGCACACAGCTGGAAGCCACACCCGCCGCGCAAGTCAGCGCATCTGGCACCGGCAAGCCGACCGATCCGGATGACAAGACAGCTCAGCTGCTGGCCATGAGAGATAAAGTGGACGCACTGGAGGAAAAGATCTCCATTCTGAACAAACAGCTGACTTTACAGAGCAGCCGTCACTCAAAGCTGACCGCCTCCCTCCATGCCGTCGCCAGCCCAGCCATCCCGACACCCCCTGCCGGTCTTCTCACCCGACCGCTTTCGTCAGCACCCGCCCTGGGTGACGACGCCCCACCCTACACCGCCCTGGCCATCGGCGCCGGCATGTTGATCGTGCTGATCTTTGGCGCAGGCTTGCTGAATCGACGTACCCGTCAAGCCAACGGGTAAGCTCTATCGGCTTGCGTCTTCCGGTGGCAAGGCGTGGGGTGCTTTGTCGGACCCATGGCGCAAAGCCAGGCGACCGATCAAGTGTGCGGAAACAGGTGCCGTCAGAAACAGAAAAGCGGTGATCAGCACTTCGTGCAGGTTGGCGGCGATTGGCCAGAAATACAGAATCGAGGCCATCAGCAGACAGGCAACACCAAGGGTGCTGGTTTTGGTGGGGGCATGCAGACGGGACAAGGTGTCCGGCAGGATCACCAGCCCAAGCGAGCCGATCAATGTCAATACCGCACCCGCCAGAACGAGCAATGCAATCAGCCAATCCATCTATTCCATCACTTTCCGACGTGCCAAGTAGTAGGCCAAGGCAACCGTACCGATGAAGCCCAGCAGAGCGATCAACACAGCGACCTCGAAATAGCTTTGGTCATCCCACACCATGCCCAATAACACGATCAATGCAATTGCGTTGACATACAGTGTATCCAGCGACAGCACCCGGTCAGCTGGGGCTGGGCCACGCAATAGTCGCCAGACCGCCAGCAGCATGGCGATCAGCACCATGCCCAGGGCCAGCCACAATACCCAGGTCAACATCCGAAAATCTCCTTCAATGGCTGTTCATAGCGGGTTTTGATGTCGGTGATCACCGACAGGGGATCGGTGGTGTGCAACACATGCACGATCAGTCGCCTGCTGCCGGCATCGGCCTCCAGCGTCACGGTACCGGGCGTCAGGGTGATCATGGCGGACAACACGACCGTGACAGTGGGGTCGTCTGTGTCCAGTGGGACATAGATCAGCTCCGGCCTGAGCGATCTGGCCTTGAACATCACCAGCCGGGCCACTTGCAGATTAGCAAGGAGGATATCACCAGCAAAGATCCAGGCCAGCTTGATCGCCAACAGCGGATGCCTGACGCGGGTGGTGCGGGGGGGGCGGAAGCGCGCCAGCAGCCAGGGCAGGCATAGCCCCAGCGCCAAGCCAAACACAACGTGCCCGACCGCCAGGCTGCCATTGAGCAGCAACCAGGTGGCCAACAGTACGGCGCTGAGCGGCAGATTGATGACATCACGGCGCATGAGGTACGCCTCCTTCCAGGCCCAGAGCCCGCCAGTAGAGGGCTGGTTGTTGCAGCTGATCCGCCGCACGCAGGCAGTAGTCTGCAATCGGCCCCGCGCCGAAGGATATCGCCACCAACAGTGCCAACAACATCACGATCGGCGACCATTCCGCCGCCACCTCGCGAGTGCCGAGATGATGCAGGGTGTCGTCTGTCGTTTTCCAGAACAGGACACTCCCCGCCCGTGCCAGGCCGATGATGGACAACAGGCTGGCCATCAGGACGATACTGAAGATCCACCCACGATATTCGGTGCCCACCGCAGCCAGCAGCCATGCTTTTGACAGGAAGCCGCCAAAGGGTGGCAGGCCCGCAGCCATGGTTGCCGCGACCAAGAACCCCAGACCAGCCAGGTTGGCGAAGGTCATGCGGGGCGCAGCCACCAAGCCATCTCCGACGCTGCCACGTGCCACCTGCAGCCAATCGGCCATCAGGTAGAATGTGGCGACAACCCAGGTGCTATGCGGCAGATAATACAACGCCGCAGCCAGCCCGTTCTGGTTATCCAGTGTCAGGCCAAGCATCAACATGCCGACCGAGCTGACGACCAGCCCCCCTGTCAATGCCCGAAGGTTACGTCCGCCGACCACGGTCACTGCGCCCAGCATCAGGGTGAACAGGGCAAACGGCAGGAGCCAGGGCTGCAACAGATTCGCCAAGGGGCCCGCCTCTGGGCCGAACAGCAAGGTGTAGATGCGAAATACAGCGTAGACGCCCACCTTGGTCATGACGGCGAACAGAGCCGCCACCGGGCCGCTGGCTGATTCGTAGGTTCGGCCCAGCCACAGCTGCAACGGTGCCACAGCGGCCTTCAGCGCGAACACCACGAACAACAGCATGCCCGCCACGCGGATCAGCATCCAGCGGCTGTCATCAATGATGGCAATCCGGCGAGCCAGGTCAGCCATATTCAAGGTGCCGACCACGCCATAGAACAGGCTGGCCGCAATCAGGAACAGCGCCGAGCCCAGCAGATTGACCGTGACATAGGCGAAACCCCGGCTCAGGCGCGGCTCGCCATCGCCATGCAGCAGCAGGCCATAGGATGCCGCCAACATGATCTCGAAGAACACAAATAGGTTGAACAGGTCGCCGGTCAGGAAAGCGCCGTTCAGCCCCATCATCTGCAGCAGCCACAGGCTATGGAAATGCCGCCCACGCGCATCCCAGTTACGCACCCAGGCATAGACATAACACAGCACCGACAGCAGGGATGTGGTCAGCAGCAGCATGGCTGTCAGCCGATCCAGCACCAGCGCGATTCCAAATGGAGCAGGCCAGCTGCCAGCCATATAGGCCCAGATCATGTCGGTCTCGGCCCACCACACCAGCACCACGGCCAAGCCCGCCAGCAGGGCATTGCCGGCCAATACGAGCAGGCGCCGCAGCCAGATGCGATCCCCAGCCAGCACACAACAACAGGCCATTACCAGCGGCAGCAGGATGGGCAGAATCAATACATGCTGCATCAAAGGCCCCCTTCGTCATCGACCCGGTCGTGGCGACGGGCAAATCGATTGCGGACGGCCAAGGCCAGCAACAAGGCCGTCATGGCAAACCCGATCACGATGGCGGTCAAGACCAATGCTGGTGGCAAAGGATCGGCGTAATGGGTGACCCCGTCGCGGATCAAAGGCGGCGAGCCGGCCCGCAAGCGCCCCATGCCGAAAATGAACAAATTCACTGCGTAAGACAATAAGGTCAGCCCCAACACCACATCAAAGCTGCGTGGCCGCAGGCTGAGATACAGCCCCGTTGCGGTCAGCACACCGACGACAACTGCAAAAAGCCATTCCATCAGTGTTGCTCCTCCAGCGGGTCCTGCGTTGCCGCCAAGCGGGTCAGCATGATCATCGTCGCCCCCACCACTACCATATACACCCCCAGGTCAAACAAAGCCGCGCTGGCCCACTCGAACTCACCCAGCCAGCCCAATGCAAGGTGGCCATGGCCGCTGGTCAGAAAATTCTTGTCGAACAGCCAGCTGCCCGCGCCTGTGGCCACCGCCACCAGCAGGCCCGAGGCCGCCAGACGGCGACCGCGCACCGGCATATGCCGTGCCGCCCACCCACTGCCATAGGCCATGTGCTGGGTGGCCAGGCCAGCAGCCGTCACCAGCCCGGCAACAAAGCCCCCGCCCGGCGCCTGATGTCCACGCAGGTAGAGATAGGCCGATAACAACAGGGCAAACGGCAACATCACCTTGGCCAAAGTAGCCAGCAGCAGCGAATCCGGCTCCGTCGGCTTGGGCACGGCTGCATAGTCATCCATCAACTTGACCATGATCAGGCTGGTGATGGCCAGCACCGTGATCTCCCCCAGCGTGTCAAAGCCACGGAAATCCACCAGGATGACGTTCACCACATTGGCCCCGCCCCCCAAGGGCAAGGCGTGCTCCAGATAGAAGCCGGACAAGGAGTCCTGGGGGGATTGCAGCACGCTGAGCAGGATCAGGAACACCCCAAAGCCCGCCGCCAACGACAGCACGGCATCCCGCCACCGAGGCCAGTTCGGCTCGCGAGCACTATCAGTCGGGCTGGGCAGCCAACGCAAGGCCAGCAACAGCAGCACGGTGCTGGCCACCTCAACCGCCAATTGGGTCAAAGCCAGATCCGGCGACGAGAACTGGATGAAGCTCAGCACCACCATCAAGCCCACCACAGCCATGGCCAACATGGCTTTCAGGCGCTGATCACGCCACCAGACGGTGGCCATGGCCGCTACGATGGTGAGGGCAGACATCAGTATCAGGCCGGGATCATCCGGCAGATGGGCGACTGGCAACTGATGAGGCGTGTCGAATGCCAGCCAGGGCCACAACCCAGCCAGCACCGTCATCAAAATGATCCAACGCAACAGCGGGCGTAGGCGTTCATCGTTACTCCGCAGGGCGATCCACCGCCCGTGCTTGATCAGGCTATCCATGATCGTGGCAAATGCACGGCTGCCCAGGTGAACGGGCACCATCCGATCAACCCAGCCCAGCAGGTGCATCCAGCGATACATCAGCAAACCCGCCACCAGGGCTGCCATGCTCATCAGCAAGGGCGTGTTCCAGCCATGCCATATCGCCAGCTGGAAACCAGGCACCGCGTCACCCAGCACACTCGGCAAAGCCAGACGCAGCAGAGGATCAACAGTGTACTGGGGCAGCACCCCCACCGCCACACACAGCAATACCAGCAATTCGACGGGAATCCGCATCCAGCGTGGCGGCTCATGAGGCTGGCGTGGCAGCTCTCCTTGCGGCCTGGCAAAAAAAACCAGGTGAACGAACCGCGCTGAATACGCCACACTCAAGGCCGTGGCCACCCAGGCCAGGGCAGGCAACAGCCAGGACGTTCCCAACGGCTGGGCTGCCAAAGCCTCTGCGTAGAACATCTCCTTGCTCAGAAAGCCATTCAGCAGCGGCACTCCGGCCATCGCAGCAGCAGCCACCGTTCCTAGCATGCTGGTGATTGGCATGGCCCGCCATAGGCCTCGCAGCTGGCGTAAATCACGGGTACCGGTTTCGTGATCGATGATGCCCGCCGTCATGAACAGCCCTGCTTTGAAGGTGGCATGATTGATGATGTGAAACACCGCAGCCACTGCCGCCGTTGGGGTATTCAGCCCGAACAGCAGGGTGATCAGCCCGAGGTGGCTGATGGTGGAATACGCCAACAAGCTTTTGAGGTCATCGCGATACAACGCGAAATAAGCCCCCCCCAACAAAGTGACCAACCCCACCGGTGCCACCATCGAAAACCACCAATCATTCCCACCCAGCACCGGGTAGAGGCGAGCCAGCAAGAACACACCAGCCTTGACCATGGTTGCGGAATGCAGATAGGCCGAGACTGGCGTGGGGGCGGCCATTGCCTGCGGCAGCCAGAAATGGAACGGAAACTGTGCCGATTTGGTAAATGCGCCCAGCAACACCAGGCCCATCGCAAACGGAAACCACGGATCGGCCTGGAGCTGCTGGCGCGCTGCGATCAGCGCGCTGACATCGTAGCTGCCCGCCATCTCGCCCAGCAGCACAAAGCCCCCCAACATCGCCAAGCCACCCGCGCCGGTGATGGTCAGCGCCATGCGTGCGCCGATCCGCGCCTGTCGCCCTTCATGCCAGAACCCGATCAGCAGAAACGAGCTGAGGCTGGTCAATTCCCAGAACACCAACAGCAGCAGCAAATTGTCCGACCACACGATGCCCAGCATCGCCCCCATGAACAACATCAGCAAGCCATAGAAACGAGGCAAGGAATCCACGCGACTCAGGTAATAGCGGGCATAGATGACCACCAGCAGCCCTATGCCCGTGATCAACAAGCCGAATAGATAACCCAAGCCATCCAGCGACAAAGAAAACCGCAACCCGAGTGCGGGCAGCCAGCGATGGCTGAAGCTGAAATCCAACCCCGGCCAAGGTGCATGCCAGGCCAGCCAAGCCAACAAGCCGCCCGCTGTCGCACCTGCCAGCCAGGGGGCGGTGCGGGCCTGCCACTGGCCTAACAGTGGGATCAAAATGGCTGCCAGAAAAGGCAGGAAAAGCATCAATGCAAGCATGTGTTCCGTTCAAAGTGAAGGTGGCACCGGTCAAGCAGCCGACTCTAGCTCAATTTGTCATGGCGGCGAGTCGGGTCGGGCCGTGAAATCAAGGCAGCAACTCTTTAAGGGTGATACGTCCAATGCTGGTGTTCGAGTGCCGGCAACACCGAGCAGGCATTTCGACAGGTCTGTCGTGCCAGGTCGGCTACCGATACCCCACGCAAGCGGGCCAACTCATCCGCGATCCGTGGCAGATGGGCTGGCTCATTCCGTTGTTGGTAAGCCCACGCAGGCGAAATATCCGGCGCATCGGTTTCCAGCACGATGGCGGTCTCGGGCAGATGCGCGGCCAGATCACGGATGCGCAAGGCCCGTTCGAAAGTCATGGCGCCGCCGAAACCCAATTTGAATCCAAGCTGCATGAACATCTCAGCTTGCTGCCAGCTGCCATTGAAGGCGTGGGCGATACCGCCCCGCACACCGATCCTGCGTAAATGCTTCAAAACCAGATCCTGGCTCTTACGAATATGCAGTAACACAGGCAGATCAAAATCACGGGCGATTTTCAGCTGCTCCACAAAAAAATGGGTCTGGCGCGCCATGTCCAGCCCCGGCACAAATCCATCCAGCCCGATCTCGCCAATGGCCGACGGCCTGTGGGCCGCCACCCAGTCGCGCAACAGCGCCAGATCGTGCTCCTGATGCTGATCGATATAGATTGGATGCAGGCCGAACGCCACTACACAGCCATGGCGTCGCGCCATGTCCAGGGTCGATTCAAAATTGAAACGCGCTACCGCAGGCACCACCACCGCAGTCACGCCCGCAGCCTGCGCCCGCGCCACAACCTGTTCGCGATCTCCATCAAACTCCGGTGCATCCAGATGGCAGTGCGTATCGACCAGCATGTCCAACCTATGTTCCTCAATTCATCCAAGCGCCACGCATCCGCCACGCCAGATCCACCCGCCGCCACCCACACGGGCTCGGCACACGAGGCGGCATCAGTCTGATTCTAACGGCTTATGTACAGCGCAGCTAACATATCCGCCCACCAACATAGCACCCTGGCATAACCAGTCCATTCAAACGAGCATTTGCTCTATTATCCTTGACGAGCATGGATACCGCACCCTAACATCATCGCCCAGATATATCCGATTGCCGCAAACCCGTATTCTCAATCACCACGATCACCGTTACAGACTCTTCAAGGAGTACCGCACCATGCTGAAAACTCTGCCCATCCTCGCCCTGACCGTGCTGAGTGGCGTGGCCCTGGCTGCCAGTGACTCGCCCGTCGGTAAATGGAAAACCATCGATGACAAGACCGGCAAACCCAAAGGCGTTGTCGAGATCACGGAGCAGAATGGTGTGCTGACGGGTCGCATCGTCGGTAACTTTCCCAAACCGGGCGAGCCGGAAAACCCAGTATGCGATAAATGCGAGGGAGACCGGAAAGGCAAGCCCATCATCGGCTTGGTGTTTCTGGAGGGCCTGAAGAAAAATGGCAATGAATACACCGATGGCAAGATTCTCGACCCTGAGAATGGCAACATCTATAGCTCCAAGCTGAAGGTGATCGAAGGCGGTAAAAAACTGGAAGTCCGTGGTTTCATCGGCATCTCGCTGATTGGCCGCAGTCAGACCTGGGTACGCGAGGAGTGAGTCACCACGCCGATCACCCTCGCTGTTGACATGCAGCTGGCATCCCTGCCGACTTGCCTTGCCGACAGCCCAGGGTTATCTTCGCGGCTTTGGTATTCTGCAGGAGACAAGGGATGGCGCTGCTGAAAAAAATGCTGTTGATCCTGATCGGCTTGATCGTACTGATTTTGTTGGGTGGCTTGTTGATTCCGAGCCAGTATCATGTCAAACGGAGCGTCGAGATCCATGCATCAGCTGAGCGGATCTTCCCGCTCGTGAATGCCCCGAAGGAATGGAAGCGCTGGACGATATGGAATCAACGTGATCCGGCCATGAGTATCCGTTACACCGGGCCTGAGCAAGGCGCAGGGGCCAGCTGGTCATGGGTCAGCCGCACCGAGGGCAATGGCCAGATGACCTTTACTGCATCCGAGCCGCCAAAGAAACTGACTTATTCGCTGTCATTTCCTGATTTCGGCAGCAGCAGCACCGGCACGTTGACACTGACCCCCAATGGCGATACCACCACCGTCACCTGGACCAACGATGGCGATATCGGTAACAACCCCTTGATGCGTTACTTTGCGTTAGCAATGGATAAGCTGGTGGGCCCGGATTTCGAACAAGGCCTGCAAAACCTCAAAAAGCTGTCCGAATCCAACCCCTGAGTGCAGTTGGGCCACATCCGCGGACTAAATAGATGGTGTGCCACCTTGCGGTGGGGGGCCTACTCCCGCCATCGGATCTCCCGAGCCGTCGCCGGGCCGATCTCCACCTCAGCCAGACTTTCTGGAATGGTCGCCCGCTGCTCACTCAGCGGGATGCGCCCCGCCATGATCTCGGCATGCTGCTGTGGGAAGCGTGGTGTACGGTCTGACTCCGCGTAACCATCCGGGTAGCTGGGTAGACCATCCGCACCGTATTTGTCGGTAGCCCCCACGGTGTGCAGCATTTCATGTGCGATCACCATGTTGTTGCTGCCCGCCATGCTGCGATCAGCAAATACGTTGACCACCCCGATCAAGCCCTTTTCCAACCCCGCCGAGTGCGGCAGCGTCGCATGTTGTTCGGGGTCATGATAGAGCACGAACAGGCGGATATCCGGCTTGCCGCCATTCACCTTGTCGTGGCGCCAGGCCCACCACCGCATCTTGAGGCTCCATGCCATATTGGCCAGCATGGATGGCGTGGTTGGCTGAGAAGGAGGCAGATCCGCCACCGGCGGCCCCAGCCTTATCCGTATCGGCTCGGCTTGTTGCAATTGGTGACGATCAGCCTCCAGCTGCATGAAGACCCCGATCGGCGCAAAGGTATCATCGGAAAGATCCGCCATGTAACGTCGGCTCGCCTCACTGCCATCAGCGTTGATCGGGTAGACCACCACCCGGAGCGGCTGCTTCCAATCCGTTGTCCGCCACTTGGTCAGCAGCGTGGCCAGGGCCACATTGACGAGGATGAACAACAGGAAAATGATTCTGAGAGCTTTGAACATGGCATATTCAGGAAGGGGTATGGGGGCTGCATGATACTATTGCCCACCCCGCTTCCACTATTGCAAATCCATCCAGCATGCAACGGATATTACTGATCGAAGATGAAGCAGCGATTGCAGACACCATTGTCTATGCAATGAAACGAGATGGCTTTGAGTGTATCTGGCACCCACTGGGCCAGTCTGGCATGGCACACTTGGCTCAGCACGGCGCGGATCTGGTGATTCTGGATGTTGGCCTGCCTGATGGCAATGGGTTTGAATTCTGCAAACAGATCAGGCAGCACAGCAACATACCGGTTCTGTTTCTCACCGCCCGCAGCGATGAAATCGATCGCATCATCGGGCTGGAGATCGGAGCGGATGACTACGTCGTCAAACCTTTCAGCCCACGGGAGCTGGTGGCCAGGGTCAAGGCCATTCTCAAACGGACACACCCTGTCGTGGCGCCCAGCAAACCAAACGGCTTCGAGCTGCACGAAGCACAGGCCCGCGTGTTGCTGCACGGCCACGCCCTGGATCTCACCCGCTATGAATACCTGCTGTTGAAAACCCTCATGCTACGCCCTGCGGTGGTATTCAGCCGCGCACAGCTGATGGATCAGGTCTGGACGCAGGCGGAAAACAGCCTGGAGCGCACTGTCGATGCCCACATCAAAACACTACGCGCCAAGATCCGACTGATCGATGCCGACTGCGACCCCATCGAGACCCACCGTGGCATGGGGTACAGCTTTCAATGGCCCAAGCGGGTATGAGGCGCTGGTGGCCATTGCGGGTGCGTGCCCGTTTTTTCCTGGCTTTCTTTGTTGTGGTAGGCATCGCTGTCTGGGCGCTGCTGGAAACATTCTCCGACGAATTGCGCCCAGCCCTGCTGCAATCTGCCGAGGAGACCATGATCGACAGCGCCAATCTGCTGGCGGAGATGGCCAAGACTGACCTCGAAAACGGTACCTTGCAGCATGGCCCCTTTGCCAGAGCGGTCGAGCAGTTTCTCCATCGCCGGTTTGATGCCGAAATCTGGGGGGTGCATAAGGTCAGCTCTAATCACCGCATCTATGTCACTGACGACAAAGGCATCGTGCGTTATGATTCGGCCCAACTAGCCGTGGGGCAGGATTACTCACGCTGGCGGGATGTGCACTACACCCTGCTGGGCCAATACGGGGCACGCGCCACCCGCTCCAACCCAGACAACCCAGCCACCAGCACCATGTACGTGGCCGCGCCCATACTCGATGAGGGGCGCATCATTGGCGTTCTGAGCCTGGGCAAACCCGCCAGCACCATCGACCCGTTTCTAGATCGCAGCACGCGCAAACTGCGGCTGGCTGGCATCATGGTGGTCATCGTCAGCCTGGCACTGGGGTTTGCCCTGTCATGGTGGCTGGCCCGGGCATTCGGTCAGCTGGCCGATTACGCCACAGCGGTCAGCCAAGGCAGAACCGCCACATTGCCAGACATGGGCGGCGGCGAGCTGGGGGAATTGGCCCACGCTTTGGAACATATGCGGCAGGAACTGGAGGGCAAGCAGTATGTCGAGCACTATGTGCATACACTGACCCATGAAATGAAGAGTCCATTGGCGGCGATCCGTGGCAGTGTCGAGCTGATCGATGAAGACATGCCCAAGGATGCCCAGCAACGCTTTCTGGGCCATATCCAGCGGGAAACCGCTTTCCTGCAGCAACTGATCGAGAAGCTGCTGGATCTGGCCATGCTGGAGAAACGGCATCAGTTGCGCGACCCCGTGCTGATCGACCTGTATGCATTGGTGCAATCGGTCGTCGCTGACAAGCAGCCATTACTGGCCACCAAGCAGCTGGTGTGCCTGACCGACATCCCAACAGACATGGCTGTCCAAGGTGAGCATTTTCTACTGCGGCAGGCGCTGTCCAACCTGATTGACAATGCCATTGCATTCAGCCCACCCGGCGGCACCCTGCAATGGCAAGGCAGCCGTGATGAAAGCAGACTGGTACTGAACTTGTTGGATGAAGGCACCGGCATTCCGGACTATGCCCTACCACGTGTCTTCGATCGTTTCTATTCCCTGCCACGCCCTGACGGCAGCCGTAAAAGCAGCGGTCTTGGGCTCAGTTTTGTACAGCAGGCCATCACCCTGCATGGCGGGAGCATCACCCTCAGCAATCGCCCCACCGGCGGGGCATGTGCGACAATCAACCTACCATGCCACCATCTGTCTGCTGTTCTGATAAATCGAAAACCGTGAAGTTGGCGCGGCTATACGGTAAAGGCTATGATTTGAAGTGCTGTTCAGACTCTCCCCCCATCACCACAATCGAATTTTCAGAACATGAGAATCTCTCTGGATGCCTTATTGGTATTGGATGCGATTGACCGCCGCGGCAGCTTTGCCGCTGCAGCAGAAGAGTTGTATCGCGTCCCGTCGGCCATCACCTATGCAGTTCAAAAACTGGAACAAGATCTGGATTTGCAGATCTATGATCGATCTGGCCATCGGGCCAAGCTGACACCCGCAGGGATGGAGCTGCTCCGCGAAGGCCGCCAGCTGCTGGATGCAGCCAATATGCTGGAGTGCCGCGTCAAGCGCATCGCAACGGGCTGGGAGACAGAGCTGCGGATTGCAGTCGTTGATCTGATTGAGCCGACACGCTTGTTCCCAGTCATCCGGGCATTTGATCAGTCAGGCGGATCGACCCGCATCCGGATCTCCAGCGAGGTCTTTGGCGGGGCCTGGGATGCCTTGGTATCAGGCCGTGCCGACATCACGGTTGGCGCGGTGGATGAGGGCCCTGCTGGGGGGAGCTATGCCACACGAGAAATGGGGACCGTGCAATTCGAATTCACCGCCGCGCCCCACCACCCCATCTGCAAAGAGCCCACCCCACTGTCGCCAGAGGCCATCCGTCGGCATCGGGCGATATCAGCGGCGGACAGCTCACGGAATATGTCCCCGCGCACGTCGGGCCTGCTCACGGGCCAGGATGTCCTGACCATGCCCAATATCGACTTCAAGGCCGAAGCCCAGGCTGCGGGTCTGGGTGTCGGTTTCCTCCCGGCTGGCCGGGCAAGGCGCATGGCAGCCGAGGGCCGAGTCCGCATTCTGGAAGTGCAGGAAAACAAGCCCACATCGAAGATACATCTGGCGTGGCGTGCCCATCAGCCAGGGAAAGCACTGCATTGGTTCTTGCGCCATCTGCAAGATGAGAAGATGATCTCGGAGTTGATGCAGGATGTGTAGGCCGGTTGCCATGGCTGCATGGCCCATGCTGGCCGTTTCTTGACTGATGCGGGCTACGCCATCATGCCAATGGCACCAGGACTTGGTTCAATGTCGTCTTGCCTGCCAGATCAGTAGACTTCCACCCTCAAAGGTTGTCTCAACCTGCCCACGTGCACAGCATCGACACGACGTTGGCGCCCGACTGATCCGCTCATTGGGCACAACCTTACTTTTGGCGCCCACTCTGATTGATGATTGCTGTGTATCCCATCCAGCTTTACCCCTCCACCGATCTGGGTCAGTACCTTACCCACAGACTGATCAATCATGGCATTCCCGTGATAATCCAGACCGGCCCGCAAGCGGCGGCCACCACGGCCCATGAAGGGATACGCTGCCATTGGCTGGAATGCCATAATCAACACCAACCAGCCCCCCTGCCCAACTGGCTGCTCGCGGGTAGGCCAGGCGACCTGGTAGTCGAATTTGGCCTTACCCCCTTCGAACACAGCCAGCAGCGCGCCTTGCAGCTGGCCGAGCGCGGCATGGGTTATATCGATATCGGCATGACCGGCAACATGTGGGGCGTGGAATACGGATTTGCCATGGCAGTGGGTGGCGACACTCATTGGCTCAAACTGGTCGAGCCCATCCTGAATATATTGGCCCCCTTGCCCGAACAGGGCTGGCTGCATGCCGGAGGCCCAGGGTGCGGACACTTTGTCCGCCAGATCCATGCCCTGCTGGAGCAAACCTTGCTGGACAACCTTGCCCAATTCACCACCCAATGGGGCACCCCACCAACATTACCGACACCAGACCCGGTCAAACTGAGGGCAATCTGGCAACGCAGCAGCGAATTACGCGATACGCTGCTGACGATGTGCGAGCTATTTGCCAACCTGCTGCACCCACCCTACCGGGACTTCCACCAGCCAGATCAAGCTGAAGTCAGCTCGCCAGCCTGCCAATTGGCCCAGGTGATCCGTTTTGCAGCGCAGACTTCGCGGGATTTCGACAAAAAGCTGAACGACCGCATCAGCGGTTTTCAAGAATGACTGACACAGCGGCCACCTGCCGGCGGTGCCGTAGGACATGAAAAGGGTACAAAAAAGGAGCCTCTCGGCTCCTTTTCAATTGGTCGGTGATCCAACCAGGTTGTGCTGTCAATTCGCAACCGGTGTCGAATCCTGAGTCTCCCCTCGGATGATCGAAACGTTGAGGCGGGCGTAGCGAATGAAGCCTCGAAAAAACACCTTGGTGATCCAGATGTTGAACCACAGCCACAGCGAGCCAACAATCAGCCCCCCAAGGAAACCGGTCAGCTTGAGCTGTTGCACATCGAAACCATCCATGCCAGAGATATGGATATCCCCATCCTTATCATGGATATGTAAAGACGACTTATTCGACTCAGCCTGCTTGATAATCAGCACCTTTCGCCCATCTGCTCCTTCGGCACTGAGGCGTTTGTTACCCGCAGCATCCGTTTCGATGGTCGCCTTTCCACCGTCTTCGAGTGCCAGCTCCTGACGAGTCGGGCTTGCATTCTGGTCCGATGAGGTGGCCTGTTTGCCAGCTTCCTGCACTTCTTTATGGATCAGCTTGCCATCTTCGTAGATTTCACGGAGATGGTAGCCATTTGGCTCAGCCACTTCCTTTTTCACCAACTTCCGGTCTTCAAATGTCTCGGTCAGCTGGCGGCCATTGGCCTCCATGAGCTGCTTGCTGACCAGATCCCCGTCTTCATAGACTTCAAGCAGGTGATAACCATCCGCATGCTGGATTTCACGCTTGGCGAGTTTGCCGTCTACAAATTCCTCCTCTACCCGGCGACCAGCTGCATCCGTCTTACCCTGTGATGCCACCGATCTGTCAGGCTCGGGCGTGTCAGGAGGTGGGGGTGGGGGCGGCGGGGGTTCGGGTACGTCCAAAGGCGCACTCTGGCCATCCGCAAGAATCTTGCTACTAGATGGTGCCTTACCATTACCAGAATCATTCTCAATGATGAGATTGCTTTGTATATTCAATCTCTCCGACACCCCTGGTATCAGAGCGACCCCACAAACCAGACCGGTCACGATCAACGCGATCGAGCAAGTATAGGAGACTGTCAACAAGACCATGAATATCAGCATCGGGATGGCCAGAAAGAGATTCAGGCTCCCCAGGGCTGCAATGGCCAACACCACCCGCATGAGGTTCCCCATGCTCTTGTTGTCCTGCCAAGCCTGGATACGCACCTGCGCCAGCAGCTCACGGGCTATTTTTTTGGGGTCACCCAGTCCATTGGCAACCTCTTCTTCCGTGCGCCCACTGGCCACACCATCATGAAAATATTCCTCATAATCAGCAACGATCTCGCCGAGATCGGCCTTGGGTAACGCTGAGAGCTCCCGTTTCAGCGCCCGGAGGAATTGTTCCTTATTCATTGCCCTCCCCTAATATCTTATTCACCTCAGTCAGAAACTCATGCCACTCCTGTTTCATAGCGGATAGTTCCTTGCGACCGGTGTCCGTCAGTTTATAATATTTTCGTGGCGGCCCGGATTCGGATTCAACCAAATAGGTCGTCACCCAGGCTTCGTTCTGCAAGCGCCGCATCAGTGGATAAATGGTGCCTTCGCTCATCTCAACCCCATCTGCCAGCTTTGAAACGATTTCGTACGCATATCCGTCAGCCTTGTCCAGGATGGCCAGTACGCACATTTCAAGCGTCCCTTTTTTTAGCTGTGTTTTCATTCAAGTTTGCAGTCTTTTATTGAAAGCTACCTTACATAGCAAGGTAGCCTTTTCACAAAAACGCGCAAGAATTGGCGCGTGTGAGTTCACTATATCGCATGGTATCTTGTTATGCAAGATATGTTTTGAAAAACATCCGCCCCTTCCATCCGGATGGATCAAGAGCGGCCACACACCGCCTACCTGCCAGCCTGCCACTGCTGGACACTGCCGACTGCGCCTCTACCGATCCACCTCGATCGGTAGAAGCAATGACCTCGCGCCATACAAAGGTATGCATCGGTTCTATTTGCCCAGCCCACCCTATTCGACCGCTTGATATTCAATTTTGCCAGGCGGCCCATGCCGACATGGCTATTCATTTTGCATGATCGCAATTCAAACTTTCCTTGTTCAGATTCAAATATTCTCGAATATGTCATGGTTGAATCTCCAGACAGTCACAACAGCAGCCCCCTCTGCGCGGCGCTGCTTGGCACT
The DNA here is from genome assembly GCF_014202905.1 of Chitinivorax tropicus. Taxonomy (NCBI): domain Bacteria; kingdom Pseudomonadati; phylum Pseudomonadota; class Betaproteobacteria; genus Chitinivorax; species Chitinivorax tropicus. Next base: position 35,365 of record NZ_JACHHY010000019.1, read on the forward strand.
TGTCAGATCAGCCTGCATATCCGCCATTTGATCTAGATCAACCGGACTATTTGGCAATCCCCATAATATTGCATTGCAATATTATTAAAAACAAATTAAGGGATACACATGGCAATCGAGCTATACAATGACGGAGAGCATATCTGCTTGATGTTTGAGGATCTGGTGGATGATTCTGCCGATGCAATTCAAGCCAACCAGTTTTTGATCGTCACGGGTGGCGAAGGGGCACTGATCGATCCGGCGGGCAATATGACTTATTCATCACTGCTGATGGCAATGAGTCGTTATTTTCCGGCCCGAGATCTCAAATACATCCTGGCATCGCATGCAGACCCGGACATCGTCGGCTCGCTCAATAAGTGGATGGTGTCATCGCAGTGTTCGTTGGTGGTTTCCAAGTTGTGGGGGCGGTTCGTGCCACACTTCTGCACATCAGGCAACTTGGCCGGTCGGATCATCAACCTACCGGACGAAGGCGGTTATGTTTCGCTGGGCAACACCCGGATCGCGGCAATCCCCGCGCATTTTCTGCATGCGGAAGGCAATTTCCAGTTTTACGATGAGCGGTCAAAAATCCTGTTCTCTGGCGACATGGGAGCGTCCATGGTGCATCACGACGCGGTGTCGAAACCGATCACCACGGTGGAGGAATTCAAGTTGCACCTGAAGACCATGGAAGGCTTTCACCGCCGTTATATGGTTTCCAACAAGATCTGCCGCTTCTGGGCGCAGATGGTACGTCAGATGGACGTGGAGTGGCTGGTGCCCCAGCACGGGCGCAGCTTCAAGGGCAAGATCGCGATCAATGCCTTTCTGGATTGGATCGAACGGCTAGAGTGTGGTGTCGATTTGATGCAGCAGGCCAACTACCGCGTGCCTGCTTGATGCCTTGCGCCTGCCCTGTATAGTATCAGGGCAGGCTTTCATCAAACGATGGAATCAAGGCAGCGCGATCAACGCGCCGCAGAGAGCGCCGCCCACTGGATCAATTTGTCCAACGCCTCACCGGTTGCCATGGCGTGGGGGTGGTTGACCAGACCGACCACCACCACTGCACCATTGCGGGTATGCACCACCCCTGCCACGGCTTTCACGTTGCTCAAGGTGCCCGTCTTGACATGCGCCTGTCCCAGCACCGGCGTGTCATGCAAACGACTCTTCATGGTGCCGTCTATCCCGGCAATGGGTAAGGAGGCGATCAACTCAGGCCCGATCGGGCTATTGACAGCCTGCTCCAGAATCATCCCCAGTTGGCGGGCGGATATGCGCGCCTGACGAGACAGCCCGGAGCCATTGTCCAGTATCAGATTGTCAGTCGGAATATGCTGCAGCGCCAGGAAATCCAATATGCGCGCCCTGGCTTGTGGCAACAATTGCTCGACCGGCTGGAACTCGCCGCCCAGCGCCAGAAACACCATGCGGGCCTGCGTGTTATTGCTGAATTTGTTGATATCGCGGACGATGTCCGACAAAGGTGGCGAATCATAACGGGCCAGCAAGGTGCTGCCTGGGAAGGCTGTCAGCTGCCCATCGCGCAGCTGACCAGTCCATTGCCCGCCCAGATCACGCCACATGCCCCGCAACAACTCGCTCAAATAGGCGGTAGGGGGCAGCGGGCTCAGATACAGCTCCTGCTCACCACAGCCAGCTGGAAACAAACCACTGAGCTTCAGCCCCGATGTCGGCACGGACTCGACGGACAGCTGGTCACGCCAATTGGCACAGTCTCCCGCCCCGATCATGAGGTCGGTATCCAGCTTCAGGTTTGACAGCGCCGGGTCCATGGTGATGGCGACCTTGCCCGCATCTTCGCGCAACCGGAACCGGATGGCCTGGAAATTGGCGAGGAAAGCGTCGGGCAACACGTTATAGGGGCGATAACCCGCGCCATCAAATGCGTTGGGGTCGGTAGGTGTTTCAGCCCAATATCGCCGGTCGAGGACGATGTCGCCACGAATGTCCTTGACACCACGTGCTTGCAGGTCGCGCAACATGAGCCAGATGCGCTCGATGGTCCACCTGGGATCGCCCCCGCCACGCAAGATCAGGTTGCCCTGCAAGATGCCCTGCTGCAAGGAGCCGTTCACATAGGCTTCCGTCCCCCATGTGTAGGCCGGCCCCAACAATGACAGGCCCGCATATGTGGTGACCACTTTCATGGTCGAAGCAGGGCCCATCGCCGCATCGGCCCGATACATCAGCGATGGCTTGCGGTTATTCACCGGCTTGACATACAAGGCAACGTCGCTCATCGGCACCTTGGCCTGAGCGAATGCGGTTACAATTTCGGCAGGTACGCCAACTGCCTGCGCAGCATTGACAGACAGTGCCAGCACACCCAGCACCAATGAACGTGTAGAAAAACGGCGAATGACAGACAGCATGCGATGATCCAGCGCTCAGTAGATGAGCTTTTCAATGTACCCCGATCCACCCTGCCATCTCAAGCATGTCAATCTGCCCTAGGCCCCGCCCAGCGGCGTTTCAGCCAGGCATCGATGGAGAGCTTGCCAGGTCCGAATGCCATCACGACCAGTATCAACGCGCCCCATAGCCAGTGATGCAGCCGGGTTGCTTCATTCAAGGCATCGTAATAGGAGAGCAATGCCACGGCATTCAGAATGGTCAAGCCTACCGCGCCGAATCGGCCAGCCAGCCCCAACACCAACAAGACCGGCAGCGCCAATTCACCACCTGTCCCCAATGCTGCCGCGACTTGCGGTGGCAAAAGAGGGACTTTGTACTCTTCCTCGAACAGAAGTACGGTGGTTTCCCAGCTATCGATCTTGGTCAAACCCGAGCTGAAAAAGACATTGGCGATATACAGGCGAATCCCCAATAAGACCGCTGGTTGACCCAAACGGTCGATCTGAGCGATCAGACACCGCCCCCAGTTTAAAAGTTTCCCCAGCCAACTCATCTGCTGGGTTTGCATTGTCGTTTCCATGTATTTCCTTTCAAGATTCCTGACGACATGGCCAGACAGGGCGCTTGATCCAATGCATCAACAGCGCGGGCCTTACCCTGTCATTTCAGATGAAAACCCAGGCTGGATCAGCCAGGCAGATTGAGTGACGTTACCAATTCGTCGGCAACCAACTGCATCAACAATGAACCAAGCACAAAAGACTGATCATGCTGCAAGGCCGCGCTCAGCGAGGCACCCAGCGATTCACCAGTCATCAGCCCCGTACAAAAAACGCGCTCCGCACCACTGATGGCCCGCACCTTGACCTGATTGGCGGTACGATAGACCAATGCCGTCTCCTCCATGGCTTGTTCCAGATCGGGCCAAGGCCCCCCGTGATGCGCCTGGAAAATGGCCACGACTGGAAAGGCCGCATGCAACATGGCCGCTGCAGGATGGATGGTCGCCACCAGCTCTCCATGCTGTTCCATGGGTACCGAGGCCAATGTCATCAAGTCGATCGGACTGGCATCCGGCGCAAAAAAGGCACGCCGCATGGCCCAATCCAGTGCCGCCACATCAGGTAGATACGGCAATACACTGGCCGGCTCGAATTGCCGGAGGAACGCACTGAACACATCTCCATAGTGATGGATGTTTCCAGAGTGCGAAGCCATGCACTTGGCATACCCTCTCGCCAGACCTTCGAAAAAAGCTTCACCTACAATGGCTTTGACAGTCGGAAAGGCATCGCTCAATGCGTCAATACGGTTGAAAAGCCGGTTGTTGGCATAGGCGGAAAGCCCGTTCAGATAGCGTCCCCACTCCGATTCGACCACCGTGCCGTGGATCACGGCATCGGCAAACCGCCCTTGCGCCGATAGCAATGGATTCATCTGCCCTCCTGCTGTATTGTCTGGTGAGACGCCAATAACGTGGCAGCACGCCCGGACTCCTGCAACAGGCTTTCCAGCGCTGGTAATGACGTATCACGTTCCAGCAAGGTTGGCACGGGGCCAAATCGCTGGTATGCATAATCCAACAGCGCCCATACCGGCTCGCAGACCGGTGCACCATGGGTGTCGATCAACAAGCCATCATCACGCGTTTCGAAACCGGCGATATGGATCTCCGCCACAGCCTCCACTGGCAATGCATCAATGGCCGCCTTGGCATCCCGCCCCAGGTTGCGTTCGTTGACATAGAGATTATTGATGTCCACCAGCAGACCGCAGCCGGTCCGACGGGCCAACTCGGCCAGAAATTCACCCTCGGGTATCACATCCTCTGGGAAAGCAACATAACTGGACAGATTCTCGACCAGCAATGGCCGCCCCAGCGCATGCTGCACCTGTCCGACCCGCTCGATCATATGCGCCAGCGCCGCCTCACTGTATGGCAGTGGCAGCAGGTCATTGAAGTAGTCGTTTTGCCAGGCATTCCAACACAGATGCTCAGAAATGGCGGCAGGCTCGACCCTGTCGATCAACTGCTTCCATTCGCTCAAATGGGCCTGACGTAACGGCTCGGCATTCCCCAAGCCAAGGCCGACCCCATGCAGACTGATCGGCCAGTCAGCCCGGATGCGATCCAGCGCGGCGAGATTGGCCCCGCCACCAAAGAAATTTTCGGCATGAACCTCCCACCAGGCAACATCTGGGCGGGTATCCAGCACTTTCTGGATATGTGGCATGCGCAGACCGATACCTGCGGCCACGGGTAACTGATGTAATTGATTCGGCATGCTTCCCCCGAGTGGACGCCCAATCTGCCAGGCCCCTGGTGGGCGGCTCACCGCCTGGATCTGGCATCATTGGTGCATCCTCGGTTTCATCGACATCGCTTCAGACCATATTGAGCCAGTTTCAGGGCACCGCCAAGCATGGCATGCTATTGACATAAAAGCAGGTTGAAAGATGCAATACCCTGAAAATCGACTCAATATGCGTCATGGAACCAAGCCAACAAAACCCGGCGCCTGGGTACGGCTGACCGTCAGTCACACCGTACTCAAGCCAGTTTACTTTTTGTCAGCCGGCTTCAAGCTGCCACCCATTTTTTCGCAGGTGCCCTTAGGCACGTATTTCCACTCATTGGGGTCTTTGTCTGCCTTGGATTGCCCAGCGCATGAGTGACCGCCACTGGCCGATGCGCAGTCGTTCTTACCGGCTGCCGCCACGCCAAAGCACTTTTCCTTTTCAGCTGCCATGGCCTGACCGGCCACGCTCACTGTCAACAGACCTGCCAATGCGGTGCTGATCATGATTTGTTTCTTATCCATCATTTTTCCTTTCAAGGGGTTAAGGTATTTGATCATTTGGTGGCGAATCGCGTCTGCCACCATGCAAACAGCCTATTCGCAGACTATCCGCTGCATTGGTCGCAGCAGAGTCGAATTTGTTTCACTGCCCGCCCAAAAATCTTTTTTTACTTCATCCATCCTGATCAGAAAAAGGCGCCTCCGAAATGACTATAGCATCTGCCCGGTCATCATGTTTTCTGATTTGCAACATCAACTTGACCATTGCCAAGGCGGAAAAGCCTTGATCCATCAGGCATTGACGATCACGAATCGTCATTATCGATTTCCCCAATCAGAATTTGCGATTAGACCCGTGTTTTTTGCCAGGAGTAGATTACCTCTCACATCCAAGGCTATGGATGACCACGATAAGATGGAGGATGACCATGAACGACGAGTTGTTGAAACGTGTGCTGGAGCATCAGCATTTTGACGAGCTGGTCAGAAAGAAGACCCGCTTTGGTTGGGCGCTCTCTATGGTGATGCTGGCGATCTACTTCGGCTTCATCCTGCTGGTGGCATTCGCCCCCGGCATTCTGGGATCGACGATATCGGGTGGGGTGATGACCCTGGGCATTCCGCTGGGGGTGATGGTGATTCTGTCGGCCTTTGTACTCACAGGCATCTATGTTCGTCGCGCCAATCGTGAGTTTGACGTATTGAATGCAAATATTGTCAAAGAGGTTCAATCATGAATCGCATCATACAAATGGGCTTGGTTACCAGTCTGGGAGCCATCTCTAGCCTATGCATGGCAGGTGAGGCGCTGACTGGTGAGGTCAAACGCCAACCGCTCAACTGGCACGCCATCATCATGTTTCTGGCATTCGTCGCCTTCACGCTGGGCATCACCTGGTGGGCGGCGCAACGCACCAAGTCCGCCAAGGACTTCTACACAGCAGGCGGTTCGATCACCGGCTTTCAAAATGGCTTGGCCATCGCGGGTGATTACATGAGCGCCGCTTCGTTTCTCGGTATTTCCGCCATGGTGTTCGAGAAAGGCTACGATGGGTTGATCTACTCCATCGGCTTTCTGGTGGGCTGGCCGATCATTCTGTTCCTGGTTGCGGAACGGCTGCGCAATCTGGGCAAATATACGTTTGCCGATGTGGCCAGCTATCGCCTGCAACAAACGCCAGTCCGCATGCTGGCAGCCACCGGCACGCTGGTGGTGGTGGCGCTCTATCTGATTGCACAGATGGTGGGGGCCGGTAAGTTGATCCAGCTGCTGTTCGGCATGAATTACACATCTGCCGTCGTGCTGGTCGGCATTCTGATGGTGCTGTATGTGATGTTCGGCGGCATGCTGGCCACCACCTGGGTGCAGATCATCAAAGCTGTCATCTTGTTATCTGGTGCGACTTTCATGGCATTCATGGTGATGTCGCAGGTAGGGTTCAGCCCGGAAAAGATGTTTGCCACTGCGGTGGATGTGCACGATAAGAAGGCAGCCATCATGTCTCCGGGTCAGTTGGTTTCCAATCCGATTGACGCAGTCAGCCTGGGCTTGGCCTTGATGTTCGGCACAGCAGGCCTACCCCACATCCTGATGCGTTTCTTCACGGTGAAAGACGCCAAGGAGGCACGTAAATCGGTGTTCTTTGCCACAGGATTCATCGGCTATTTCTACATTCTGACCTTCATCATCGGCTTCGGCGCAATCATGCTGGTCTCCACCAACCCGGAATTCAAGGATGCAGCAGGCAAGCTGATCGGCGGCAACAACATGGCGGCGATCCATCTGGCCAAAGCCGTAGGCGGCGACTTGTTCCTCGGGTTCATCTCCGCTGTGGCCTTTGCCACCATCCTGGCTGTGGTCGCGGGCCTGACCCTCTCTGGCGCCTCTGCCGTTTCACACGATCTGTATGCCAACGTATTCGCCAAAGGCCAGCACGACGAGGCAAAAGAGTTACGTGTATCGAAGTACGCCACGCTGGTATTGGGTGCATTGGCGATCGTGCTGGGCATCGCATTTGAAAAGCAGAACATCGCCTTCATGGTTGGGCTGGCGTTTTCCATCGCAGCGTCCAGCAATTTCCCGGTGTTGTTCCTGAGCATGTTCTGGAAAGGGCTGACCACCCGTGGCGCAGTGGTAGGGGGGTTCATCGGTCTGAGCTCTGCAGTGCTGCTGATTGTGCTGGGGCCGACAGTTTGGGTGGATGTACTGAAAAACCCTGCGGCGATCTTCCCTTATAAAAACCCGGCCATCTTCTCGATGACGCTGGCGTTTGTCACAACCTGGTTGGTTTCCATCATGGATCGCAGTCAACAGGCACAACGGGAGCAAAGTGCTTTCCTGCCGCAGTTTGTGCGGTCGATGACAGGTATCGGCGCGGAAGCGGCTTCCCGTCATTGACAACCCTTGGGGATTGCCCCCTGCGCGTTGTGACGGGATGCCAATGTCGATGCACTCGGATCTCGCGCAGGGAACTCCTCAGGAAAGACGTACCGAATACACGACTGCACAGCAAGTCGGTCGAGCCAGATCATCAGCTGTCGTTGGGCCACGTCGGTGCCCATACATCAATACATGCAATCTATCGGGAAAGGAACCCAGTATGTCTACCATTGACTCGATTCTGAGAGAAACACGAGTCTTCGAACCCACAGATGAGTTCAAGCGCAAGGCCACCATTTCAGGCATGGAAGCCTACAACCAGCTATGTGATCAAGCCAATGAGCACTACGCTGGCTTTTGGGGGGAGCTGGCCCGGGAACGGATCACCTGGAAGAAAATGTTCACTCGCGTGCTGGATGAAAGCACTCCTCCCTTCTTCAAATGGTTTGACGATGGCGTACTGAATGTTTCCTACAACTGCCTGGATCGTCATCTGGCGCAGCTGGCCAATAAAATCGCCATCATTTTTGAAGCAGATGATGGACAGGTCACGCGTGTGACCTATGCCGAGCTGTACCGCCGGGTGTGCCAATTCGCCAACGGGCTCAAGAGCCTGGATGTCAAGAAAGGCGATCGGGTGGTGGTCTATATGCCGATGAGTATCGAGGCTGTCATTGCGATGCAGGCCTGCGCTCGAATCGGTGCCATCCATTCAGTGGTATTTGGCGGGTTCTCGGCCAAATCGCTGCAAGAGCGCATCATCGATGCGGGCGCCAGTGTGGTCATCACCGCCAATGAGGGCATGCGGGGTGGCAAAGCCGTGCCACTCAAAGCAGTGACCGATGAGGCGATTGGCCTCGGGGGCTGCGATGGGCTGCGTAAAGTGGTGGTCTATCAGCGCACCAATCATGGCTGCGCACAATGGAACGACGAACGCGACATCTGGTGGCATAAACTGACCGAAGGTCAGCCTGAAACCTGCGAACCGGAATGGGTGAATGCAGAAGACCCACTGTTCATCCTGTACACATCGGGCTCGACTGGCAAACCCAAGGGTATCCAGCACAGCTCGGCTGGCTATCTGCTTGGCACCATCAACACCATGTACTGGTCATTCGATTACAAACCGAATGACATCTTCTGGTGCACTGCCGATGTGGGCTGGATTACCGGCCACAGCTATGTCACTTATGGCCCATTGGCGGTGGGCGCCACCCAGGTCATTTTTGAGGGTGTGCCGACCTACCCCGATGCAGGTCGCTTTTGGCAGATGATCGAAACACACAAAGTCACCACGTTCTATACCGCACCGACTGCCATCCGCTCGCTGATCAAGCTGGGGGCGGATCTGCCCAACCAATATGATCTGTCGAGCCTGCGCCTGCTGGGTACGGTGGGTGAGCCGATCAACCCGGAAGCCTGGATGTGGTACTACGAGGTGGTCGGCAAGCGCCGCTGCCCCATCATCGATACCTGGTGGCAGACAGAGACCGGCAGCCACATGATCACCCCCATGCCAGGCGCTGTGCCCACCAAACCCGGGTCTTGCACGCTGCCGGTGCCTGGGATTGCAGTGGACATCGTCGATGAGTCCGGCGCACCAATCGAGCCAGGTAAAGGTGGCTTCCTGGTGATCAAACGCCCGTGGCCTTCCATGGTGCGCACCATCTGGGGTGATCCGGAGCGTTTCAAAAAGACCTATTTCCCAGAAGAGTTCAACGGCCAGCTTTATCTGGCGGGCGATTCAGCCCACCGTGACGAAAATGGCTATTTCTGGATCATGGGCCGGATCGACGATGTGCTGAATGTGTCTGGCCATCGGCTGGGCACCATGGAAATCGAGTCTGCGCTGGTCGCCAACCCCTTGGTAGCCGAGGCCGCAGTGGTCGGCAAGCCGCATGAGGTGAAAGGTGAGGCCGTGGTGGCATTCGTTGTGCTGAAGAAATCCCCGGAATCGCGGGATGAGGCCCAACAGATCGCCAAAAACCTGCGGGAATGGGTCAGCCACGAGATCGGCGCATTGGCGCGCCCCGAAGAAATCCGCTTTGGCGACAATCTGCCCAAGACCCGCTCAGGCAAGATCATGCGCCGGTTGTTGCGCTCGCTCGCCAAGGGTGAGCAGATCACACAAGATGTCTCGACGTTGGAGAACCCTGGCATTCTGCAACAGTTGCAAGAAGCGGTGAACTGATCTTCTCTGGTTCATTGCTGGCGTGGTTGACGCGTGCCCACTGGGCACGCGTTTTTTTCACAGACACACCCCTGGTGCCGAGAGGCGGCCCAGTCGCCGCCTCTGGATGCCTCATTCAACGGGTGAGGTTCACCACCGATTGGGTCAAAGGCCCATCTGAAACCGACAACTCCCAACTGCCGCCTGCTGGCAATGCCGCAGTGGAAATTGTGACCGATCCCGATGCCTGCCCCAGCACCAACGCCGTCCGTTTACCATCCGTGGCAACATGCACCACACTCAACTGCTGACCGGCAGGCCAGCCGAATGTCGCGCGCCCATTCCTCTCGGCCACCACCGGGCGGGTGCTCGCTGCCGCCTGGGTGCCCGCGGTCGCCCAGCGCTTGAGCACATTGCCGTTGTAATACACTTCCAGCGATTTGAGTCGGGTCGTGGCTTGTAATTTAAAGTTCAGAAAATCCATTGACGCATCATGATCCAGCTTCAGATGGCGGGGTTTGACCCACCAGCTGTTGCCGGACTGATCTTCAACGCGACACCAATAGCCGGCATTGTCCAGATTACGCATGGCGCTGTCGGGCACACTTGGCGGCAAGTCTGCTGCCGGCGACACCCCCACCACGGAATTCAGCTGGAATCGGCCTGCCAGCCTTTGTACACTGAGGTTGTAGTGCACAGCGGAAACCGTTGCCGACTGCTCGGTGCGCACGCTGGCCTGCACCATGGCCCCTGGTTTGATCAGCCCATTCAATTCGCCATATCTCCGCATATTGTCGCTGGTGAAATCCGAGATCCATTTGGGGTAGCTGTAGGACATCACGTCCTTATAGGTTGCCGCAGGATAGCGGTGTTTGAAAACCCCTTGGAAAAGGTTGACCCCAGCGTATTTGCCCATCTGGGCAGGTGTGCCATCCGATGCGAGATAGGGGTAGGTATTCTTTACGGTATCGAAGGTATGGAACCGGCCAAAGTTATGACCAATCTCATGTGCCACCAGGTCAGCTGCATACTCGGAATTCGCATGACCGAAATCTGCATCCTTGACAGAGTCATCACTCCAATCCGCCGCGCCAACCGATGCATTGCCACCCACAATGCCCAGCCCTTTGTTTGTCCAATCAGGCGATACGCCAAAATAGAACTCATAACCCGCAGCATTTTCAGCTTGGTGCAGTTGCTTCAAGGCATCCAGATCATCATTGTCATTTGGTAGGGCAGGATAATTGGTGATCATCGGCGCATGGCTGACCACCTGTACCTCAGACACCGGATACATGGTTGTCAATACGTCTTGGATCATGGTCAGGCTTTTGAGCGGCGCCGGGGTGCCTAACACCCCACGCTGCATCGGCACCAGATGTACCTTCATGCGGGTGCTACGCCCCATCAGTGGTTGGACGCTGCCGATCGTGGCACTGCCCGTAGATGGGTCGATTGCTGTGACGCGCAAGGTTTTAAAGCTGCCAACATGAGCCTTGGGAACAACCGCCCAGTAGTTGTCCGTTACGTCATCCAGCGCACCCGTCGTGAAAGGGTAGTTTGCATTACCCGACATGGGCAGATTGAACAACACATTGCCCTTTGCATCCAACCCCTCAAGGAAGACCGTTGCCAGCAATGATAGTGACGCATTGATCGTACTAACCCGTGCAATCACCATCACCGGCTTATTGGGCACCAAGGTCAAAAAGCTGCTATCCGATTGCATGATACTGGTCTGACCCAATGCCAGACTGACATTCAAATTACTGGGAGTCGGCACATCCAAGGTGACAGTTGGCCCATTGAAGACACTTCCCCCTTTGGTGACGAATTGCAACACCGCAGTGCCGCCCACTGCGGTCAAAATGGTGACAGACAGGTGATTGTCATCGGCGATCGTCGGAATATAAGACAACCCATTGACACGTATCGACGTAACCGATGTCAAGCACTGCCCTGTCAGATACGTCACCACATTGGCCAGGATCTTGTTGCCAGCGGGGGCGTTTAGCGAGACCGGGCACCAAGTGAAGTTCACATTCCCCCCCGCACCGCCCGCCAGCACCACCCGACTACCATCATTCAGGATTGCCGTTACCGTCGCTGGCGAGCCAGCTGCAATGGGCAGACTGGGCATGATGAAGCGTAACGATACCGCACCCGTCATATCGACCAGCTTATCAAAGCTGACATTGACGTCAGCAACGGTCATTTGAAACACACGATCCAACGCAACACCGGTAAAGGTCACCGTTTCGCCAGCCTGCGGTGCGATCAATGAGCTACCCGTCACAACTGGTGTTGGTGTTGGTGTTGGTGTTGGTGTCGGTGTCGGTGTTGGTGTCGGTGTCGGAGTCGGTGTCGGTGTCGGTGTTGGAGTCGGTGTCGGTGTTGGAGTCGGCGTTGGCGTCGTACCTGAGCCCCCTCCCCCGCCACCACAAGAAACCAGCGCCAATGTCATTGATACAGCTCCCGCAATCATTCGCACGCGGAATGAATGTACATAATCCATCTTTACCTCCTCTGCAATCCCGCTCGGCCACTCACGGATATGGCCAGTCATATGGCGCGTATGGTATCTGGTCTTGCCACGAATTCCATACGATATCGAAGATGAAATGGCGGCAGCCTAACCTAATATGCAGAATAGTCGATAAATATGGATTTGAGAGAAACAACACATTGTTTAGTACAACAGACCAATAACGCGGACAGTCACCCCTAGCATCATCGTCTACCCATGGATGAACGCCCTCACCCGCTGGAAGCCACGCCACCGACTGCATTTTCATGCAAATTGGTTAAACCAGGATGGAGCAGCATGTCAAAAGATATGGAAAAAGACATTTTGCGTCGCACCAAATTAGCGCATGCTCACATGACATCACCACGCTGCTCAACGGATTTTCTTTTTTCGCATAACAACATAACCACTCACATACTTGGTAATCAATTGCCCACTCTTGCACCAAGTTGGTGCAAAAAAATATTTATGTACACATCTGTTTACATTTACTGTCATTAATCAAATAAATATTGTTACTATATGAAACCGCTTACAGAACACTGTTTGCTGGATTTCACACAATTACATACAAGATGCAAGGAGAGGAAATGAAGGCTATTCATACCCTGACGGCATTCACCCTCATCGCGCTGGCAAGCACTGCCAATGCAGGTGCGTTGATCGAGGGCTTCGACGACGTCACCACCCTGGGGGGTAAAGGCTGGTCATTCATCAATAACAGCACCAGTGCCGGCAGCAACTGGTTTCAAGGAAATGACGGCATATTCTCTTCACAACGAGGTGCTGCCAACAGCTATGTCAGTGCCAGCTACACCAGCACCAACAGCCTGAGTGGCACTATCAGCAATTGGCTGCTGACACCGACACTATCGCTGCATGGCGGTGAAACATTGTCATTTTTCACACGCACCGAAGCGGTCGGCAGTGATGACAAAGCATTCGCTGACCGGCTGGAAGTACGCCTCAGCCGCCAAGGCGGCAGCGCCAATGTTGGCAGTGATGCCAACAGCCTGGGGGATTTCAGCATGCTGCTGACTGCAGTCAATTCCGATCTGACTCCGACTGGTTTCCCCAGCGATTGGAAGATGTTCAGCGTCGTCATTCCCGACATGAAGGGCTTGGCTGATGCGCGCATCGGTTTCCGCTACTGGGTGACTGACGCCGGCGCCAATGGCAGCAACGGCAATTACATCGGGCTGGATACCATCAGTGTCGTACCTGTCCCTTCAACACTGGCCTGCCTGGGCCTGGGGTTGATCGGCATGGCCGTACGCCGCCGCCGCCAATAATCCGCCACTGTCGAGATACTCGACGACGCCAGATTGCACGCACCATGCCTATCATGAAGGCATGGCGGGCTTACTGTTGCTGTCGAATACACGAAAGGATATGACCATGCGTCCCATCAAGCACACAGCCCTGTTAGTGGGCACTTTGTTTGCGCTGTCTGCAGGTGTATCAAACGCTGCAGAAGAGACAACCACCGAATCAGCTGAAACTGCAATGAAGGTCTATCGCGACCCGACCACCGGTCACTTGCGCGAGCCGGAGCATGATGAAGTCAAAGCGGCAGCACCGCTTACTCGCACCAAGCGCAGCATGGCAGTACAGCCCATGTCCGCCTCCGAAGCCACACCACAGACGAGACGTACCCGCAGCGGTGGTATCGCCATGACGGTTCCCGAAGATCAGATGAATTACTCCGTCGCAATTCGCAAGGCCGACGGCTCACTGGACATGCACTGCGTCAAAGGTGAACAAGCTGCTGAAGAGCTGGTGAAAAACCCTGCTCCCAACAAGCAGAAGGAGCAAAACAATGATCGCTAAGCAGATTGCACAAAACGTCGCCTTGGCATTGGCCCTGCTGGGCGCACCGCTTGCGGCCCAGGCTGCGGCGGAAATCATCATCGTCAATGCCGACGGCCCGGGAGAAGGGTTCAATGACCCCACGCCAGTACTCCCCATCGGCGGTAACACCGGCACCACACTCGGCCAGCAACGCCTGAATGCCTTCCAGTTCGCAGCCGACATCTGGAGCAAACAGCTGACCAGCGCGGTACCCATCCGCATCAAATCCAATTTTGACCCGCTGACCTGCGACAAAGACAGCGCCACACTGGGCAGCGCAGGCGCACTGTTGATCAACCGTGACTTTGCTGGTGCACCACGAGCCAACACCTGGTATCACGGCGCCCTCTCCAACAAACTGCTTGGCGCGGATGACTTTGAAGGCGAGCCGGTGATCCGTGCCCGATTCAATTCGAACCTGGGACAAGCCAATTGCCTGGAGGGTGGCGGATTCTATCTTGGCACCGATGGCAAGCACGGCAAGCTGACTGACCTGGTCGGCGTGTTGCTACACGAATTCGGGCACGGCCTGGGATTCTCCAACCTGACCAACGGCCAAACTGGTAAACAGCAAAGCAATATTCCGTCCAGCTGGGATCATTTGCTGTACGACCTGACCACGCAGAAAACCTGGGCAGAGATGACCGATGCCGAGCGTGTTGCATCTGGCATCAACTCTCGCAAGCTGATCTGGCGCGGCGCCAATGTCACACAGGCTTCTCCTAAAGTATTGCAGGCTGCACCTGAGTTGCGTATCAGCGGCATGGCATCCGTAGCTGGCCTTTATCAAATCGGCACGGCAAGTTTTGGCCCTCAGATCACCAACAACGGCCCGACTTCGGAAGTCATGCCCGTTGTCGATCAAGCCGATGGCCGTGGCCTGGCATGTGAACCGCTATCAACCTCCAACGCTCAAGCCATACGCGGAAAGACAGCGTTGATTGATCGCGGTGCCTGCACATTCAGCGTCAAGGTCAAGAATGCTCAGCTGGCTGGCGCAGTTGCGGTGTTGGTGGCTGATCATACCGCCGGCTCCCCTCCTCCTGGCCTGAGTGGCGATGATCCGACCATCACCATCCCGTCGGTGCGTATCACCAAAGATGATGGTGACAAGCTGAAACTGGCCCTGAAAAATCGCTCTCGCAACCGCAGCGGCATTTTTGCAGCCCTCGGCATCAGTGCCACGCAACGTGCAGGGGCTGATGAACAGGGAAGACTGTTGATGTTTGCGCCCAACCCCTATCAGCCAGGCTCGTCAGTATCCCACTTCGATACCAGCGCCAGCCCTGATCTGCTGATGGAGCCATTCAACACAGAAAGCGTCAAACGCAATCTGGACGCCCCTTTCGACTTGACCTTCCCGCTGTTGAAAGATCTGGGCTGGTAAAACCATAACAATCAGACCCAACTACGCCTCACCTTGTATGGCGTAGTGCTTCAAGCTTACCTCCTCACCTGTCAAATTGGCAGGTGAGGCTTTTTTTCGCCACGCGCCCTTCCCCCGACTGATTTGATTTAGTCACTCTGCATCAAGCCATGCCATTTGAAATTGCACTGGTCATTCCCGGCAATCCATACCCTCAATAAATACAACCCCGCCAATCATCACATTCACCCTTATTTCAAACATTAGCAAATATCACAAGCCAAAAAATACATTACGAAAACCATAATAAATTGATTTTTTTATTCATAAAAATCAAAGAAAAAATCATGACAAACAGGGAGCACCATCGCCAACACGAAAAACAGATTAAATAAAATAACGTTTACATTCATCTCGTTATACAAAAGCATGGAATTACAAAAAATAGGCAGACTCATATCAAAAATACCTTTCAATACGCAATCAACATACATAAATCAACCATGACAAGCAATTTTCCACCACAAAGCCGCCAAAAAACAAAATGACAATTTGTTATTTGTAAAATTTCGCTTGCACTTGGCAATAAAAATGCTGTTAATATAAATAACAGGGCAGGACAGCTATTAAATGCCCACATAAATAATGAGAGAGAGGAATCCATTGTGAAATCCATCACAACAGTTGGGGCGATGATCTTGGCAAGTGGCTTATTGATGACCACCCAAACCTTTGCTGCAGAAGCCAATAACACAGCAAATATGAAGGTCTATCGTGATTCGAAAACCGGCCAGCTCAAAGAGGCCGAGCACGATGAAGCCGCCAAGACCGATCAAGCCCAAATTCAAACTCCCACCCGCGTCAAACGTAGCCTCGCGGCAATGCCAATGGCAGAACCCGCCATTGCGCCGGAGCCACAGACCCGCCGCACCCGCAGTGGCGGCACCGCCATGCAACTCGGCCCGGAGCATCTGAACTATTCAGTTGCCGTCCGCCAAACCGATGGCTCGATTGATGTGCGTTGCGTGGAAGGCAAAGCAGCGGCAGACGCATTGCGCCAAACAGCTCAGAATGAGAAAAACGATAAGAAGACGGAGCAAAACCATGATCATTAAGCGCAGCGTTGTTTCCATTGCTTCAGCCATGGCTTTGATGACCCTTCCGGCGATGGCATCTGCCACAACGGAGATCATCATCATGAATGCAGATGACGCGAGCGAGGGATTCAATGACCCCACTCCGGTCAACCCAGTTGGCGGCAACGAAGGCAGAACCCTGGGCGAACAGCGTCTGAATGTGTTCAAGTATGCGGCGAAGCTCTGGGGCAAGAAACTCAATAGCGATGTACCCATTCGCATCAAGGCCAATTTCAACCCGCTGGAGTGTGACAAGGACAGCGCAACACTTGGCAGCGCCGGCCCGATGGAGGTCAACTCCAACTTCCCTGGCGCACCAAAACGCAACACTTGGTATCACGGCGCGTTGGCCAACAAGCTGCTAGGCTCGGATGATTTTGATGGCAAGCCCGTTATCCAGGCCCAGTTCAACAGCAACTTGGGCAATGATGATTGCCTGAAGGGGAGTGGTTTTTATCTCGGACTCGATGGCAAGCATGGCCAACTGACTGATCTGGTCAGCGTATTGCTGCACGAATTCGGTCACGGGCTGGGCTTCTCGAATCTGACCGATGGCCAGACTGGTAGACAGATGGGGGGCAAACCCTCCGCCTGGGATCACTTCCTGCTCGACACCTCCACCAATAAACGCTGGTCTGACATGACCACCACAGAGCGGAGAGCATCTGCCATCAACCCTCGCAAACTGGTTTGGATGGGCCCCAATGTAACCCGCGAAGCCCCCAAGGTATTGAGCCGTGGCGTGCCCGAATTACGCGTCACTACACCCAGTCGGTTGTCCGGCAGCTATTTTGCCGGCACAGCCGAGTTTGGCCCCAAGTTGACAGCCAGCGGCTTCAGCGGCACAGCAGTCAGCTTCTCGGATCAAGCCAACGGCAAGGCATTGGCCTGCAAACCGATCTCCTCAGGCAATGCCGCGTTATTGCTTGGAAAAATTGCCCTGATTGACCGTGGTGGCTGCAACTTGGTTGAAAAGGTGAAGAATGCCCAGGTGGCTGGGGCCATCGGCGTGATCGTCGTTGACAACGCCCCCGGCTCACCACCACCTGGTATGACAGGCTCAGATAGCACCATTACCATTCCATCCATTCGGGTCACTCAGCAGGATGGTGAGAAGTTCAAGTTGGCCGCCCAAAGCAATACCGGCCTACTCGTCACATTTGGGCTAAAAGATCAGCAGCTGGCCGGTGCAGATAGCTTGGGTCGCGTACAGATGTACACCCCCAATCCATATGTCCCAGGCTCATCCGTTTCGCATTTCGACACGATTGCCAGCCCCAATCTGTTGATGGAGCCACACAACACGGACGACGTGAAAAGATCCGTTGACAGCCCTCAGGACTTGACCTACCCGCTGTTGAAAGATATCGGCTGGTAAGCAATAAACAGTAAACAGTTCGGCTGACAAGCAATTGCTGACATGAACAGACACACCCATGCCGGTGTTGCCAGCCTCTCATGAGCCCATGGCCCAATCCATGGGCTCTTTTTCCACCAATGATCAGACGCGACACAGCGTCGAATTGGATGTGAGACAACCTCTCGCTACTGTTGGATGACCTTCGCGTTCAATTCCATGCAAAAAAAAGCCCCTGCGACGGCAGAGGCCATGTTTCTTTAGAAGCGAAAGGCCAAGCAGCTCAATCCTCAAGCTCATCAGCCGCCCGCTGCTGATCCAGGCGCTCCATTGCATCCGCCGACGCAGCCTCAGCCGCCTCGTTATAAAGCTGGGTTGCCTGATCCATTTTCTTATTGCCGAACAGGCTGATCAATGCGTTGGCGTATTCGATCTTGGCCACGGCAGAGTCCGGCATCAGCGCCAAGGCCCGTTCGAAATGGCTGACAGCCTTGTCCTTGCTGGCTCCATAAGTCAATCCGGCCATCATCCCGCCAACCTTGCCGACGATCTCGGCATGGTAGCTGCCGTAAGCGATGTGCGCCTCAGCATGGTCGGGTGCGAGCGCCAATGTTTTGTCGAGCGCCTCTTTGATCTTCCCTGCCAGTCCCTCTGACAACGCCTTGGCGATGGAAAGGGTCTGGCCATAGCGGCCAGCGGCCATGGCATAGAAGTAATAACCATTCGGGTTGTCTGGCATGGCGACCTGCGCCGATTCCGCCAGTTTCATCGCAGCCTGGAAGGCATCCATCTTGGCACGCTCATCATCCAACAACGCTGCCGCATGAATCGCCAGCGCCTTGGCCGCTGCAGTCAAACCCTCCCCCCCTTGCGAGCCGATTTCATATGCCGACTGAAACGCGCCCTGATGATATAGCCGCCAGGCTTCCTGGGCCTGTTTGTCGGCTGGGAATGGCTCGCAGTCGCCACGGTGCAGACGAGCCCATTGCTTTTTCAGCGCCGCCCCGGCATAGATGAATTCGTCAGAAGGGAAAGGAAAAGACTGCCACTTCAGTGCTGCCATGCTACGCTCCCTGTACTTTCGTTGACATGATTTCGCAGCCCGCATCAATTCGGGCAAGGCTGGACACGGCAAACACCATGCGGCGAGCCATGTCAGCAAGTGACAAGACGAGTTACCCCAGAAGCATTCGGCCCATCGGGTTGAACACCCAGACACCAATTGAACGCTGGCCGTGCCATCCACATGGGCTCATGGCTGATGTCGAGCAGACTGGCCAACATCAGCCTATCTGGTTACCCACACAGCCTGTCAATCTCAAAGACGGTATGCCAATAGGCAACCAGAAAGCCCGTCAATATTGGATCGGCAATGGCTCCAGGCTCCGCCACATGTACCAGGTCGCGACGGAGTGCCACGGCTGCCAGCGGCGGGCCACCTCGCGCATCTTCAGCTTGCTGATCGGCTGACCATCGTTGTAATGCAGGCTCATGGCGCGTTGCAGCCCGATATCGCCCACTGGCAGGATATTGGGCCGCGCCATGAAGAAGATCAAGAACATCTCAGCCGTCCACTGGCCGATCCCTTTGATCGACATCAACCGTTTCATCACCTCATCATCAGCCAACAACTCCCACTCACCGGCGACATAGGGCGTTGCAATGAAATAATGCGACAGCTCATGCAAATACATGGCCTTGCGACTGGAGAGCCCGCAAGTCTGCAAATCACTTTGCGCATGGCACAACAGAGCCTGCGGTGACATATTGCCAAGTTTGTCCAACACCCGGGCCCAGATAGCCTCAGCCGCTTTCACCGACACCTGCTGACCCACTATTGAACGAGCCAACGTGGTGAATGCATCACCTCGGCTGCGCATATGCAGTGGTCGGTTGGCCACGATCAACTTGGCCAACAGCTCATCGGCCTCGGACAACTCTCGCGTGGCCTGCTCCCAATACCCCGGCGTCACGATTGCATTCAAAGTGTGACCTCAGCTCCCCGCAACCGTCATGCGATCAATCAGTATCGAGCCACATTGCTTGCTGCCGCGCACCAGCACATCATTGCCGATGGCGACAATGCCCATGAGCATCTCTTTTAGATTGCCAGCAATGGTCACCTCTTCAACTGGGAACTGTATCTGTCCGTTTTCGACCCAGAACCCTGCCGCGCCACGTGAGTAATCCCCCGTCACCGGGTTGATGCCATGACCTAGCAATTCTGTCACCACCAACCCTCGATCCATCTTCCGCAGCAAACCCGCGAAATCCTCACCCGTGCTGCCCACCAGTAGGTTGTGGCAGCCGCCGGCATTGCCGGTGGACTGCATGCCAAGTTTGCGGGCTGAATAGCTGCCAAGGAAATAACCCTGCAAGACACCATCAGCCACCAGATCTCGATCGCGCGTCAACACGCCCTCTGCATCAAATGGGGAGCTGGCCAGCCCCTTGGCCAGATGGGGTCGCTCTTGGATCTGCACCAGCGGGGAGCACACCTGCTTGCCCAGGCTGTCCAGCAAAAAGCTGGAGCGTCGATACAGCGCTCCACCACTGATTGCGCTCACCAAGCTGCCGATCAACCCAGCTGCCAACGATGCCTCGAACAACACCGGTACCTGCGTGGTATCGATCCGACGGGCACCCAAGCGGCGGGCAGTACGCTCCCCGGCGATCCGCCCAACCCGTGCAGCGGGCTCCAGATCTGCTGCGGAGCGGGCAACGCTGTACCAATAATCACGCTGCATGGCACCTTCCGCCTCGGCAATCACGGATGCCGACAAACTATGGCGTGAGCTTTCATAGCCATTGCAAAAGCCTAGGCTGTTGCCATAGATGAAATGGGACTGCTGGGTTGAGACCGTCGCACCTTCTGAGTTGCTGATCCGGGGATCAGCCGCCTGGGCGGCAGCCTCGCACTCGCGTGCCAGCTCGATGGCTTGCTCCACCGGCAATGCCCAGGGGTAGCACAGATCCAGCACCGGCGCATTGAGCGCCAACAATGCGGGGTCTGCCAGACCGGCGCAGTCATCGCTGGCGGTATAGCGGGCGATCGACAACGCAGCCCTCACCGTATCCGCCACCGCCTGTGGCGAGAAGTCGGAGGTGCTGGCATGGCCTTTCTGCTGCCCGACGTATACCGTTACACCAACACCCTTGTCCCGGTTATATTCGATGGTTTCCACCTCACCCAGCCGCACGGTCACATTCTGGCCGAATCCCTCTGAAATCTCGGCTTCACATGCTGTCGCGCCGGCGGTGGCGGCTTGCTTCAGGATATCTTGAACAATACTGGCCAGTTGTTCGCGGGAATAGGCAAACGCTACATTCGAGGGGGTGACGGATTGTGTCATCAGATTTTTCTTGTACTTTATCTCTCGCCTGACAGCAGGCTGTCCGCTGTCGCGCAAAACCGTGGAAAAAGGTCGATCAGGATCAGATTTGGGCAAAACCTAAAAACAACCTGATCAACGCTGCCGAGAACCGGCTGTTTCGGCTATCATACCAAAGGGCGTCCCGAAAAACTTCAGCTTCTCGGCGCGCATCTGGCCATCACCATCGAGCCCTTGCCTTATCTATCTGATAATAGAGCAGTATCGCATAAGGCAATGTAGACATGACGAGCGGCAAGACCACACGATTTTCAGCCTTTCATCAATTCACTTCTGGGTGTTGACCCTGTTTCATCATGTATCAAGAAGATCAAGAACCCATCAGCAAGACCCGTCGCAAACAGGAAATGCAAGATTTGCAGGATCTGGGCGCTGCGCTGGTCAGGCTTTCCAAGGATCAACTCAAACAGCTTGATCTCCCTGAAAAACTGCTGGAGGCGGTCAAAGAGGCTCAACGGCTGACCGCTCACGGTGCCATTCGCCGGCAGCTTCAATTTATCGGCAAGATCATGCGCGAGGTCGATCCTGCACCCATTCAGGCTTTCCTCGATCGGCTATCGGGCGAATCCTCGGAACACACCGCTTGGCTTCACCAGCTGGAGCGCCTGCGCGACAAGCTGCTGGCCAGCGACGAGGCGCTGCAAGCGTTGCTGGCACAACATCCGGCACTGGATATCCAGCAAATGCGTACCATGGTCCGCAATGCCCGCAAAGAGCGCGAAGAGAACAAACCCCCCAAACATTTCCGGGCTTTGTTCCAGACCTTGCGGGAGCTGATCCCAGAGCCATCGCTGCCTGGGCGGGCCAAGTCAGCCCCGCAATCCGACCAGGAGGATGACGCATGAGCGCCATGCTGCGAGTCGGGCTGGTCTCAATCAGCGATCGTGCCAGCCAGGGGGTGTATGAAGACAAAGGCATTCCGGCCCTGTTGGATTGGCTCAAGGCTGCCGTGTCAAACCCGATCGAAGACCTGACCCGCCTCATTCCAGATGACCAATCCACCATTGAAGCCACCCTGCGCCAACTGGTGGATGAGGAAGGCTGCCACTTGGTCTTGACCACCGGCGGCACAGGGCCAGCACCTCGTGATGTCACCCCGGAAGCCACGCTGGCGGTGGCCGACAAGATCATGCCCGGCTTTGGTGAGCAGATGCGTCAGATCAGCCTGCACTATGTGCCCACTGCGATCCTGTCCAGGCAAGTCGGGGTAATCCGTGGGCAGGCGCTGATCCTGAACCTACCAGGGCAACCCAAAGCCATCAAAGAGACGCTGGAAGGGGTCAGGGGCGACGCTGGCCAAGTCGTGGTACCAGGCATCTTTGCGGCGATTCCCTATTGCATTGATCTGATTGGCGGCCCCTATATCGAAACGGATGAGCAGATCATCAAAGCGTTTCGTCCGAAATCCGCCTTGAAACCCCAGACATGACCCAGCCCACCCTACCCTTTGTCGAACTTGGCCCTGCCACGCCGCACCACACCATCATCTGGCTGCATGGGCTGGGGGACGACGGCCATGGTTTTGCACCGATTGTCCCAGAGCTGAAGTTACCCGCCGATCAGGCAATTCGCTTTGTATTTCCCCATGCCCCCATGCGCGCGGTGACCATCAATGGCGGTTATGTAATGCGCGCCTGGTACGACATCCTGGAGATAGGTGATTTGAGCCGCAAGCTGGATGAGGCTAATATCGTTGAATCCGTACAAGCGATTCATCAATTGATCGATGCGGAAATCAGCCGGGGCGTACCGCCCAGCCGTATCTTGCTGGCAGGCTTTTCCCAAGGCGGGTTGATTGCACTCAGTGCCGGGCTGACCTATCGCGAGCCGCTGGCCGGGTTGATAGCCTTATCCACCTATTGGCCAGACATGCAGCACCCCAGCCTGGCACCCGACCCGACCCATCGGGCCGTGCCGATCTTTTGCGCACATGGCGAGGTCGATACCGTGGTACGGCCTGAGCTGGGCCATGCCGCATTCAATCGGCTACGGACTGCTGGCTACACAGCCACTTGGCATGCTTATGATATGGGGCATGAGGTCTGCTGGGATGAAATCCATGACCTGTCAGCATGGATTCAAGCTCGATTTGCCGACCAGACCTAGGCAGCATTGACACCGCCCCAAATGAAAACAGGACAGCCGAGCTGTCCTGTTTTCATTGTATGAGCATGCTCCAAGGGCCGCATAGCATCAAGCACTATTCATCCGCATCCACGCGGGCCCAGACCCACTCCGCACCGCGCGCGAGCACCTCTCGGAAACGCACGCGGATCTCCCGCCCCATGGACACCAGCACCACAGCTTTGTCCTGCATGTAGTCTGCCGAGCGCATGACTACACCATTCACCTTTTGCGGGTTGGATTTGGCCTGGATGAAAATACCCTGGCTAGCCAGGAACACCCCAGCCGCGTCAAGCCCACCATTAAGCTTCCCATCTTGTGACCGGATCTCGACAGCGATCGGCGCATAAGCCAGCACCTGGATACCAGCATACATCTGGCCCTCTGCCACCCGTGACAGGCGGCGGACTATCGCCAGCTGCCAATGGTCAGTCTTCTCGGGACGCAAGCCCAATAGCGCATCCAGGCGAATCCAGTCATTCTCGACGACTGGCAGGATCGCGCCATAGCCACCATCGCTCTCATTATTGACCACCCAAGTCTCAAACACGCCCACAGTGTGCTTCTGCAAAGTGGCCGCCAATGCCTGGGCCTGGCGCTGCCGCGTCCGCTCTGTGACAAAGCCATATTGGCGCATGTCGAGCATCTCTTCGGTATTGACGTGATGACGTTGATCCGGATCAGTGTTGCGTTCATTGTCATATTTCACATGATGGTAGATTTCCTTCATGCTATGGATGACATCCACCATCTTGCGCACCGCTACCCGGTCGCTGCCTCGCTTGGGATGCCCCTGGCTTTCTGGCGACCATGACTGGATGAGCAGCTTCAGCAGCTCAGATGCCCCCGGCTGACGGAAGATGTCATCCAAGCCGATGGTCTTCCCCCCATCCAATGCATTCTTGGCAAGGGTCATCTGCTCGACCAGCTCATGGGTGCTCCAGTAGCGCCCGAGGCTGGCTGGCTCGGTCTGCTCGCCATTCAGCCGGAACGCGGGCGAGACACCCGTCAAATCGACCCCATACTGATATCGACCGCTGAGCAGTTTGCGCTCCATCACCACGTGGTGCGACCAATGGTCCAACCACTGATCCGCCATGTCCAGCTGCCGCGCCGTCAACGCACCGGAATTCAACGTGGCCAGCATCATGATCTGGATGAACTCATCCGCACAGGAGGTATTCCGGACTGCAGTCGAGTCGTATAGCTGGAATGCGTCGCTGTCCACGCCCTTCACTTCTGCCAGACGATAGACCTGGTTGACGGTTGACCAGAATTTCTTTTCCGGCGTCAGGAACCGGAAATACTGCCACTTGGCTTGCACCGCCAGATAATTCAAGGTACGGGCGATGCATCTCGACAGGAATGGGTCCAGATCCGGGCGTTCGCCATCCCTGACTTCCTTGATCATCATCAAGTAGGCATGGATCATGTGATGCGCCAAGGTCATGATCAAATGCCACAGCTTGCTCTCTACCGTCTTCGGCATGCGCAGGTTTTGCAGGTACAGCAGGCATTGTGTCTCAAAGGCAGACTGGACTTGATCGTCCAGCCACATCAAGGACTGCATGGAAGTAGGCGTGATCGCCACCTCGCCGCCAATGAACCGATTCACCTCCTCTGCCACCAACTTGGGCAGCGAAGCCATATCGTCGGTTTGTATCGCCTTCCACCAACTCTGAGCAGCCTTGACGCCATCCAGTGGGTCAGCCGCCCTCTTCCAAGGAAGCGTGAATTTACCTAGCATCCCAGCCACCTGCTTGCCTGGCTGCCAGCCGTATCCGGTTGCACTTGTGTGATGACCGACCCGACATGCTCAGTCCTCCACCACATTGATAATCGTAAAATCAACAATATCGAACCCATCCCCCTGCTCGCGCCGTGCAATCGGTTCCAGTCGATAGCGTTTCGCCCCTTCGCTGGCCAGATATTGGCGACCTGTCAAATACACACCACCTCGCAACAATACCGAACACCCTTCCATGCCCTCCAGGCTGGAGCCGAACAGCAACGCCAGTTCATTCTCCAGGCGCCGTTCTTCATCCGGTACTGCATAATCAATGGCAATCGGCATCACCCGCGCACCGACGACTTCCACGCCAATGGCGCTGTGCTGCTCCATGTTCACCTGCAGACGCCTGACCACCCCGACCTGCCACTCGGCATGCATATCCGTTTTGATGCCGATCAAGCTGCCGATCCGGAGCCAATCACTATGGCTTTGCGGCAGACGTGCGCCAAAGCCACCCAGGCTGATGTCCTGCACCAACCAGCTTTCTGCATGCTGCTCCAGCTCGATCGGCATGGATACCATCTGATCAAGCAGGTGTTGCGTCTCCTCGGTCACGAAACCGAATTGCTCCACCTCGCGCTTCTGTCTTTCCAACAACTCCAGCTCGCTTGGGCCTGCATCGCGCCGACGGGTGCGGGACAACACCACCGCCCGGAACACGTCCGTGAATCCATGCACGATCGTCAGGCGACCATAGGCGGGCAGACGTGGCCATTTCCGCTCTGGTGGCGTCAGGCTCCAGTAGAACAACAGATGCTGCAAGACCTGCCGCAGGCTCGATACCGGTGCGCCCATCCCCCCCCCGCCCACCGATAGTGACGAGGGGTTGTCCAATGCACGCGACAGCTCCTGCAACCGGGCAGTGGCCTGCCCGGTACCGATGAAGCGCACACGCGGGCCATATTGCATACCAGCCACCAGCCGGCCCGGCGGGTGCATGGCAGACAGGTCATAGTAGAAGCAGCTTTTTTCACCAGGTGTGGCGGATATTTCCAGATACTCGGACAAATCATCGATAGTCCGCTCGGCCAGATCGATCTGCTGCGGCAACAGGCTATCTGGCGACGATGCCGCCAGAAACAATGTCTTCAGGCACTCCGCTTGCGCTGTGGTCGGTCGTTCGCTGTGGTCATAGATCGATACGGCAATCGACTCAAGATGGTGCGACTCGACGAACATCCATAGGCGAGACAGCGCATGCCAGACGACATCATCCACCGGGCCATATTGCAGCAACATGATCTTGTGCAGCATGACGACACCGTACAGTCCGCGCGCCGCCAGCCTTGCCAGCTGCGCCGGAGTGACATCGGCCCCGCGCCCGCCCATGGCATGCGCATCCAGCGTCAGGATGTATGCGGACACCAGCGCCTTCCAGTAGTCGCACAACGCGCGCCAGATCGCCCGCTCACGAAATTTTGCTGCGCGGGTCTGGGTCAGGTACTCGTGCTGCAGTTTGCGCTGGAATGCATGTCCGGCCTCATCCAGCAAATTGAGAATGCCCGTGCGCACCGATAGGCGATAACCTTCGGCCTGCATGACCGACTCGACCCATGCCGTGATTTCCTGCAGTGATTTGTATGGGTCGCTTGTCGGCAACTCAGCCAGCAGTCTTTGTGCCGACTTGATGTCTCGCATCGGGTGATCGGGTTTGGAGGCAATCCTTCGCAACCAGCTTGTCATGGTTTTCGTCAATCTGATTCAGAACAAGGGGGATGAATTGGGTATAGCAGACTATTCAGCAACCCAGCTCTCTGCCGCCTGCAGTGTATCAAACAGTTGGACCTCGAAATCGATGAAAAGACGGGACATCCATGCGCTCCAGGCAACCCATTGGTCGTGGGTGACCACGGCCACCTTGCCAAATTCAGCCGCATGGGCGCGTGTGAATTTGATCTCCTCCCAAGCGACATCAAGCGTGTAGCCCGTCATGTCACGCAAATCCATCAGTAAGTTGGGTTTGCCATGAAACTTGATCGCATACAGCACTTCTTCTTCAAATTGCTTGTAATCAGCCAGCATGAATTCGCCAAAGACAGCGACATTGACCGTCTTACCTGTTTGTTGAATGGTGATCATGTTGAAGCCTTATCTTGTAGATAGCCGCTCATGCTCGTCAATATTCTTAATCAAATATAACACAAGCATGCACTGGAACTATCCAATTGTAGTGCAATCCCGTACATCAACCAATGCAGACCTTTCCTGACGCTCATTTGCGACGTACTGCAAGATGCGTGGCCAGCACGCCGGACAGGATCACCAACCCGATTCCGAGCCAGCCAGACATGGCCGGAATGTGATGCCACACCAGCCACCCGGCCAAAGCTGCAAATACCACGGTCGAATAGGCCAGACTGGCCACCACCAACGTCGCCCCAGTGGAATAGGCTCTTGTCAGGGCAAGCTGCGCCAAAGTGGCGGAGGCCCCCATCCCCAACAGGATCAGCCCCCCTCGTGCCGTAACCGGGCTGAATTGGTGCCAGGACATCCACAACCCAGTTGCCAACGTCGATACCAATGAGAAATAAAAGACCACCCGATACTCTGGCTCGCCCACCCGGCCCAATGTCCGCACATTCACCATGGCAAACGCCGATAGCACGCCCGAGCCCAGCCCCAGACACCCCGCCAGCCACTCCCCTCGCTCCAGCGTGGGCTGCAGCAGACAGATTACACCGACAAAGCCGACCAGCAACGCCAGGATCAGCCCCCGATGCGGTCGCTCGCGATACAGCAGCACCAGCAAGGGCGCGATGAACAAAGAGGAGGTGTAATTGAGCGTGACCGCTGTCGGCAAAGGCAAGACAGTGATGGTATAGAAGTACAGCGACAGCGCCGCAAAGCCGGAGAGGCTCCGATAGGTATGACTACGCCAGTGCTGCGTCTTGAGGGCGTACCCGCGTGCCAAGACGATCAGCCATATGACCAACAAGCCGACGGATGACCGGTAGAAAACCAATTCTGCGGGGGTGAAATAGTCCGCCCCCAGCTTGACGCAGACGCCCATACAGGCGAACAGCACACCGGCGACCAGCATCCACAAGGCCCCGGCTGACGTTTTTATAGACGGCATCAACAAAAAAGCGGAGCTTGCGCTCCGCTTCATCAGGCAAGATCACCGGTGCAGTATATCAGAGGCGTGGCTCGATCTCGCGGCGCAGGAAGGCGTGGAAGTGCAACATGCCATCCTCCATCGGTGATTGATAGGGCCCGACTTCATTGCGACCCTCCATCCACAACGCACGACGACCTTCATCCATGCGCTCGGCGATCTCCTTGTCCTCCACGCCGGTCTCCATGTAGGCGGCACGTTCGGCATCACAGTATTCGGGCTCGAACAGGGCGATGTCTTCCGGGTAATAAAACTCGATCACATTGATCGTTTTATCCACCGCGACCGGAATCAATGTGGAGATCACCAGGCAGTTGGGGTACCACTCCACCATGATATTGGGGTAGTACACCATCCAGATCGCACCATGCCTGGGCGTCTCACCGCTGTTGTAATTCAGCACGGCTTCATGCCACTTGCGGTAGACATCCGAGCCGGCTTTTTTCAGCTCATTCAGCACACCGACAGTCTGGACGCTATACCAGTCACCGAACTCCCACTTGAGCTCATCACAATTGACGAAATTGCCCAGCCCAGGGTGGAAAGGTACTACATGGTAGTCTTCCAGATAGACCTCGATGAAGGTTTTCCAGTTGCACTTCAGCTCATCGATTTCGATCTTATGCAGTTTGTAGCCCGAGAAATCCAAGTCCTGCGCCACGCCGAGACCCGCCAGATCTCTGGCGACATCACGCGGGCCATTGAACAACATGCCATTCCAGTTCTGCAAGGGCGATTTGTTCAGGTGCAAGCAGGGATTCTGCGGGAAATGGGGTGCGCCTTTGAGCTGACCATCAGTGTCGTAGGTCCAGCGATGCAGCGGACAGACGATGTGAGTGGCATTGCCACTTCCCTTGAGCATGATGGCTTGGCGATGGCGACAGACGTTGGACAGCAGCTCGACACCTTGCTGATTGCGTACCAGCATTTTCGAGTGCCCCATCCATTCCAGCGTCTGATAATCCCCTATCTCCGGTGTCATCAGCTCGTGGCCAACATAGCCCGGGCCGTTCTTGAACAGCACCTCCTTTTCTATCTCAAGGATGCGTTCGTCAAAATACCAATGAACCGGAAGTTGCGGTTGCGCCGCAACGTGCAACGCGTTTGCGTTAGCCAGATCAGACATGTCCAGACCCCTCTAGAAGCCAAAACAATCCGGTCTCGCCAGGCGAGGATACGGAGTGGCAAATACCCAAAAAAAGAAGGCGCGTATTGTGCCCCCAATCACCCCCCGGGGCAAGCAAAATTTGCCCGGAAAAGCCACAACAAATGAAGACCATAGATTTTTTGATAAGGATCAATATCCACCCCGTCATTTTTCGTTCGGGGCGGACTTACTCCTCCAAAAAGGGGGCTTTGCAAAATCCCTTTCCTTTTCCGGGCGTTGCTGACTGCAAACCGGCATGCAAGCCCTATGAATTTTAGATGCGCCGGCGGACTGCACACAAAATAGCTGGGTCAGACCAGCGGTCATTTAATGCGCGGACAGTTGGTTGAGCCATGAAGCATGCGGTATCATCAGGGATTGCCTTGATGGCACCACCCACCTGTGAGACAGCATGCCGAAAAGCCCCAAACCCGCTGCGCCTGCTTCGTTCGAAGCAGCCTTGGCTGATCTGGAGAAACTGGTCGCGGAGATGGAAAGCGGCCAACTTACGCTCGAAGCGTCGCTATCCGCCTATAAACAAGGCACAGCATTGTTGCAGTTCTGCCAAACCACGTTACAGGATGCGCAGCAGCAAGTCCGCATTCTGGAAAATGACAACCTTCACCTGTTCGGCCAAGATGAGCAACCCTGAATTCCTCGCCTGGACGGGCGAACGCCAGCAGCATATCGAAACCGTACTGGCCAGATTGATTCCTAGCCAGCAGGTTCTACCACACCGACTGCATGAAGCCATGCGCTACGCCAGCCTGGGTGGAGGGAAACGCATCCGCCCATTGCTGACCTACGCCAGCGGCTTATTGAGCCAGGCTACGCCAGCCCACCTGGACGTGGCTGCCACGGCGGTTGAGTTGATCCATGCCTACTCGCTGGTTCATGACGATCTGCCCTGTATGGACAATGACACCCTCCGGCGTGGTAAGCCCACCTGCCATATCGAGTTTGATGAAGCCACCGCGTTGCTTGCCGGCGATGCGCTGCAGACGCTGGCGTTCGACCTGCTCAGCAACCTGCCCGCCGCCGCATCGCCAGCCGCACAACTCAAGATGGTGGGTTTATTGGCCCATGCTGCCGGTTCACACGGCATGGCTGGGGGGCAGGCCATCGATCTGGGGGCGGTGGGGCAGCAGCTGTCGCTGCCTGAGCTGGAGCAGATGCACATCCTGAAAACCGGGGCCTTGATCCGCGCCAGCGTCATGCTGGGGGCTTATGCTGGCGATACCCTGCCAGCACAGGAGCTAAAGCAACTCGACCACTTTGCCAAGTGCATCGGCTTGGCGTTCCAGGTGGTGGATGATGTGCTGGACGCCGAATCCAATTCTGCGACATTGGGCAAGACCGCCGGCAAAGATGCCGAACAGAACAAGCCTACCTATGTTTCACTGATGGGGCTGCGGGACGCCAAAGCAAAAGCCCAGGAATTGCTGCAAGCGGCACGAGCCAGCCTGCAGCCTTTCGGTGACACGGCGCAGCATCTGCTGTCACTGGCGGAATTCATTGTTGCCCGCCCATTCTGACAACGCCTTTGAATACCCGGCCCGGCGGCGGATTGGGCTCCTACAGCGTGCAATGGCCGAGCCATTTAGCCTAACTCGCTGCCCGTGCCTGATCGAGGCTGATAGCCCGTATACCTGAGAAACCATGATGTACGAATTACTGAATACCATTTCCTGTCCAGCAGACCTACGCAAGCTGGACCGCAAACAGCTCAACCAGCTGGCGGATGAGTTACGTGAATTCATCGTTGAGTCCGTCAGCAAGACGGGTGGTCATCTGGCATCCAACCTCGGCTCAATCGAGCTGACCATCGCACTGCACTACGTGTACAACACCCCGGAAGACCGCTTGGTATGGGATGTGGGTCATCAAAGCTACCCCCACAAGATCCTGACCGGGCGCCGCGAGGCGATGTCCAAGCTACGTATGAAAGGCGGCATCGCCGGCTTTCCCAAGCGGGAGGAAAGCGAATATGACACCTTTGGCGTCGGTCACTCCTCCACGTCGATTTCTGCAGCGCTGGGCATGGCCGTGGGTGCGAAGCTGAAAGGCGAAGACCGCAAGGCCATCGCCATCATCGGTGACGGCGCCATGACAGCCGGGATGGCTTTCGAGGCGCTGAACAACGCCGGCGCAATGGATGCCAATATGCTGGTCATCCTGAATGACAACGAAATGTCGATCTCACCGAATGTGGGTGCCCTCAACAACTACTTGGCCAAGCTGATTTCCGGCAAATTCTTCAACAGTGTCCGCAAGGGTGGCTCCAAGCTCCTGGGGGCCGTTCCACCGGTCCATGAATTCGTGAAGCGCGCGGAGGAACACACCAAGGGCATGTTCACGCCGGGCACCTTATTCGAGGAGTTCGGCTTCAACTACATTGGCCCAATCGATGGCCATGATCTGGATGCGCTGATCCCCACCCTGCAGAACCTGCATGCGCTGGAAGGCCCACAATTCCTGCATATCGTCACCCGCAAGGGACAAGGCTATAAGCTGGCTGAGAACGATCCGGTGCTTTATCACGGCGTCAGCAAATTCGACAAGGAAAATGGCATTTCTGGTGGCAAGGCGGGTGGCAAACCCACCTACACCCAGATCTTTGGCGACTGGTTGTGTGACATGGCATCTCAGGACTCACGCCTGGTCGGCATCACCCCCGCCATGCGGGAAGGCTCGGGCATGGTGCGCTTCGAAAAAGAGCACCCTGATCGTTACTTTGATGTAGGGATCGCAGAGCAACACGCTGTGACCTATGCAGCAGGCTTGGCCTGCGAAGGCATGAAGCCGGTGGTCGCCATCTATTCGACCTTTCTGCAGCGCGCCTACGATCAGCTGATCCATGACGTTGCCTTGCAAAACCTGCCGGTGGTCTTCGCCATTGACCGTGCTGGCCTGGTCGGGGCGGATGGGCCAACCCACGCCGGCACCTTTGACATCGCCTATCTGCGCTGCATCCCGAACATGATGATCTTGACACCATCTGACGAAAATGAATGTCGGCAGATGCTGTATACCGCCTTCCAACAAGACTGCCCCACCGCCGTCCGCTACCCGCGCGGCACCGGGCCAGGGGTGACAGCGGAATCAGCCATGAGCACGCTGCCGATCGGCAAGGGGGAGATCCGGCGACAAGGGCAGCATGTGGCCATCCTGGCGTTTGGCTCCATGGTTGGCCCCAGCTTGGCTGCAGCGGCCCAGCTGGACGCGACCGTCGCCAATATGCGATTTGTGAAACCACTGGATGTCGAATTGGTCAAATCCCTGGCCAGTACACACACATTACTGGTCACCGTAGAAGAAGGCTGCATCATGGGCGGTGCCGGGTCAGCCGTCGTGGAAGCGCTGCTTGAGGCAGGCATCAGCGTGCCAGTACTGCAGCTAGGCTTGGCAGACGAATATGTTGAACATGGTGACCCCAATGTACTGCTGGCGGACTGCGGCCTGAGCGCAGAAGGCATTGCAAGCCGCATTCAGGCCCGCTTGGACAGAATGGGTTAATAGTTATTATCAATCGCTTTCTGAAAGTAAATCGGATAAACTTTTCATACCCGACTTGTTTAATCGGGTATTGGTCGCACCACAGCAACCAATACCCGTCACAGGAAACGCCATGACATCCGCAGAAACACAAGCCATTGCCGACGTACAAAATTCGCCTGATCACCGTAATCTGGCCATCAACAAAGTCGGTATCAAATCCATCCGCCATCCGCTGAAAGTCGCAGACAAGACCAGTGGCGTGCAACATACCATCGCCCTGTTCAATATGTATGTGCACCTGCCCAAGCATTTCAAGGGCACACACATGTCACGCTTTGTCGAGATCCTGAACAGCCATGAAAAGGAAATCTCGGTCGAATCATTCGATACCATGGTGCGTGAAATGGTAGCGCGCCTGGAGGCCGAATCCGGCTATATCGAGATGAGCTTTCCCTATTTCATCAACAAGACCGCCCCGGTTTCCGGTGTGCAGAGCCTGCTCGACTACGATGTGACCTTCATTGGCGAGCTTCGCGACGGAAAATATCTCCAGACCATGCGCGTGCTGGTGCCCGTCACCAGCCTCTGCCCATGCTCCAAGAAGATCTCCGAGCGCGGTGCGCACAATCAGCGCTCACACGTCACGGTCACGGCACGCACCAATTCACTGGTGTGGATCGAAGACCTGGTGCAGATGGTGGAAGCCCAAGCCTCATGCGAACTGTATGGTCTGTTAAAGCGCCCAGACGAGAAATACGTCACCGAGCGCGCCTATGACAACCCGAAATTCGTGGAAGACATGGTGCGTGACGTTGCCGCACAACTAAACGCAGATGCTCGGATTGATGCCTATGTGGTGGAATCAGAGAATTTCGAATCCATCCACAATCATTCAGCCTACGCGTTGATCGAAGCCGACAAGACACGCGGCTGATTCCAGTTCGCCAAATAGAAAAGCGGGCAATCAGCCCGCTTTTTCATTGTTGGACCGATAACGCTCAATAGCGCTGGGTCAAGATCATCTTGGTGCCATCCCGCTCCATCGACACCCGATTCAGAAAGCTCATCCCAAGCAGCACAGTGCCACCGGTATGCGCCCCTTCCGACACAGCCGCTTCCACATCAAAGGCCGTGATCTCGCCCACTTTCACCGAGCTCAGCTTGACCACATAGATTGGCGCGACACCATTGGCAGTCTGGGTCATGCCCATGCGACCCTTCTTGTAGTCGATCCCTGCACTACGCGCCTGTGAAGCACTCATCGAGATCAGGCTGGCACCAGTATCCACCAAGGCTTGCATACTCGTGCCATTGATGCCGACCTGAGTGAAGAAATGGCCTGCCGAGTCCGCATACAGCGTTGTCTTGCTGCCGCTGGCCGCCCCACCACCGATGCGGATCGGCGCCTCGCCCAGGCCAATGGACTTGCGTTTGCCATCCATCTCAAAGGTGGCGCGTCCGGACTCGACCGATATCAATTTGACACCGTTGAAGGTTTCTCCGATCGACATCACCTTTTCTTTGCTACCACCGACCGACACCACTGCTTTGCTGCCCATCATACCGACCAGGGCCACGTTGGTTGCGCCAGCTGTCGCTGCCAACAACAGTGTCATGCCCACCCACATCCATTTGATGTGCTTCACAGACTCACCTCAGTCGCGGAAATTCTGATACTGCAGCGGAAAATCAGTCACATCCTTGCGTACCAACGCGATCGTATCTTGCAAGATATCCCGCTTGGCACCGGACACGCGCACTGCATCGCCCTGGATGGACGCCTGCACCTTCAATTTGCTGTCTTTGATCAATTTGACGATTCGTTTTGCCAACTCGGTTTCGACCCCTACCTTGACGGTGATGGCCTGCTTGACCTTGTTGCCACTGACCTTCTCGACCTTGCCTTCGTCCAGACAACGGACATCCACCGTGCGTTTGGCCAATTTGGTCCTCAGAATATCCTTGACCTGATCCAGCTGAAAGTCATTGTCCGCAAACACGGTCAAGACCTTCTCGGCCTGCTCGACCCGAGCATCGCTACCTTTGAAGTCGAAACGCGTGCTGACCTCCTTATTGGTCTGATCGACCGCATTCCGGACTTCAACTTCGTTGACTTCAGAGACGATATCAAATGATGGCATGGAGAAACCCTGCTTGTTCCAAAGCAGGGGATTTTACTTGATTCTCAGGCTTAGCGGTCACCTGGTCGCCAAGTTCCAGCGACACACATAAGCCACGAAATTGCGTCAACAGTCTCTAGCGACCGTCATAGCGGATTTCACGGTCGAGCCGCATGCGCTCATCTTCACGCAACAAAATGCGCTGGCGGATCAAGTTGCGCTCTGATTCGCGGGTGGTTTGTTTCCATTGTTTTTCCAGCTGTTCGATTTCTTCGATCAGCCGCTTACGGTCTGCCTCCAACTGGGCCAGTTGCCGCCCGCGTTGATAGCCGCGCTGAAAATCTGCCTCGCCCCGGCCCACGCAGACACCGCCGTAATTCTGGCCATAACGCCCAGCATCAAAGCCATTGGACTCCGTGCAATAGCGTTTCAAGCCTTGTTCACGACCATCGAAGTAGGCTTTGCGATCAGGAACGACGCCGACTTTGCTGCAAGCCTCGGCATGGGCTGCCACACGATCGGATTCATAACCATATGCGCCGTCACGCACACCGCGATCATACCAATCGGCGCGACGACATTCGTTTTCTGACATGGATGCGCAGCCGCCCAACATCAGGGCAGCCAGTACCAGACACAAGGAGGAAGGAAATGTTTGCATAAGCTGAAGTGTATATGGATCACCTGAATCGGTGGTTAACAGACACGCTGAAACATGTCGATGGCTGCAATCGCCCGCCAGCCGGGCATTTGCAGCATTGTAACAGGGGAACTATTTCTACGGCAGCGCGCACCAATCCAGTTTGTAATCGTTTCAATTACCCAAGGCCCGGTGGCTTGGAGCCCAACCTGCGCAGACACCACCGGCAGCCACACGCCACCACAGGATAGATTGGCCGCCACACGCGGGCGGTCTGGCGCTTTTCAACACCGCTGGAATGGACAGGCCCGATCCAGCCCATGGGCCGGATCAAGCTGAGACAAGTTGGCCGATCATCACCCCAACGGCAGCCGGATCGCCTGGCAAGCCAGCCTTCACATCAAAAGGAGCATCATGCCTGATCAGCTGTTCTCTTGGCTTCCCGCAAAGCCGACCGGGGATGTGGTGACCCTGCTGGTACTAGGGCTACTGTTGGCCGCCGGCGTGCTGGGGGCATCGCTGTGCAGACGTCTGCTGCGCGTGCCATTCATTACAGGGTGCCTGATCTCAGGGCTGGTGATCGGCCCCTCAGGGCTCAATCTGCTGACCCAATCCGCGCTGTCAGAATTCCGCTTCATCATTGATATCGCGCTGGGTCTGGTGCTATTCGAGCTGGGTAGGCGCATCGACGTACGCTGGCTGCTACGCGAGCGCTGGTTATTGGTCACCGGGCTATCGGTGTCGGCGCTGACCTTCACGGCTTTGTTTCTGGGGTTGACCGGGTTTGGCATGGCGACCTTGCCCGCCGGTATGGCTGCCTCCATTGGCATCACCAGCTCCCCTGCCGTTGCCTTGTTGCTGGTGCGCGAGCTGAAGTCCGAAGGCCAGCTGACCGAGCGGATG
This sequence comes from Chitinivorax tropicus, assembly GCF_014202905.1. Taxonomy (NCBI): domain Bacteria; kingdom Pseudomonadati; phylum Pseudomonadota; class Betaproteobacteria; genus Chitinivorax; species Chitinivorax tropicus. Next base: position 72,054 of record NZ_JACHHY010000019.1, read on the forward strand.
CTACACCTGACTGTGCTGGGTAATGTGCTGGCAATCCTTTTATTTGCCGTGTGCCTCAGCGCGCATTACATCCAGCACCAGCCGGTCTGGTACACCGCCATGTTGAACTCAAGCTATCGTATTCTTGGCGGCTGCCTGCTGGGTGGGCTGGCAGCCCGCCTGTTGACCCTGCCTGCCGTATTGAAGATCGAATCCAGCATGCAACAAAGCACGCTGATCATCGCCGCGATTGCGCTGGTCGTCGGCCTGGGCAGCACGCTGGGGCTGTCTTCGCTGATGGCCTTGCTGGTGATGGGGGCCAGCACACGCAGCACGTTGGCGATCTGGGCCATTCGTGAGGACGAGCTGGCGCCGATCAATGCCATGCTGTGCACCATCCTGTTCGTGTACACCGGCGCACAGATCTCCTTGCGCTATCTGCCGGATTTCGCATCAGGTGCGCTCGGCTTCATCGCACTCCGCACACTGGCCATGACCTCTACCACCGGGCTGCTGGCCTGGTTCAACGGTATCAGCTGGAAGAAAGGCATGTGGCTGGGGGTTAGCCTGTTCCCGATGTCCGGGGTGGCCACTTTGCTGGCGCTGCATGTTTCGGTGCCCTACCCCGACCTGGGCGCTGCACTGTCGGCCTTGATGATCACGGTGCTTGCTTTATTGGAGCTGACCGGCCCATTGGTATTACGACTGGTACTCAAAGCCAGCGGCGAAGCCAAATCCTGATTGAAACGGAGCGATGCAATGCTGCAATTCACCCCATCCGAACCGTTGACCTTTGGCGTCGAGCTGGAACTGCAGCTCGTCAACCGGCGCGATTTCAACCTGACCCGTGGCGCATCGGATTTATTGACGCTGATCGACCGTAAGAAGCACACCTTCGACATCAAGCCAGAAATCACCGAGAGCATGATCGAGGTGGGCAGCGCCATCCACCGCAATCACCACGAGATGCTGCAGGAGCTGCGCCAGATCCGTTGCCTGATGCTGAATTGCGCCGACAAGCTCAACCTGGGCATTGCCGGTGGCGGCTCCCATCCTTTCCAGCACTGGGGGGATCAACGCATCTACCCCAAGGAACGCTACCGGCTGGTGTCAGAGCTGTATGGTTATCTGGCCAAGCAATTCACCGTCTATGGGCAACACATCCACATCGGCGTGCCCGATGGCGATGCCGCTGTCCGACTGACACTGCTGCTGGGGCGCTACGTCCCGCATTTCATCGCATTGTCGGCCTCTTCACCTTTTCATCAAGGCGTCGATACCTCATTCCAATCATCACGCCTGACCAGCGTCAACGCCTTTCCGCTGTCGGGTTTCATGCCGATGCTCGACTCCTGGGCGGCCTTCCAGGCCTATTTCGACAAGATGACCAGCTATGGCATCGTGGCCAGCATGAAGGATTTCTATTGGGACATCCGCCCCAAACCCGAGTATGGCACGGTCGAGATCCGCGTCTGCGACACCCCACTGCAGCTGGAAACCGCCGTCGCCCTGGCCGCTTATGCACGCACGCTGGCCGCCTACTTCCTAACCCGACCGGAGCTGCAACCCCACCCTGATCTATATCTGACCTATGCCTATAACCGCTTCCAGGCTTGTCGTTTCGGTCTCGCAGGCACCTTATCCGATGCCACCACCGGCGCCCAGCCTGAGCTACGCCAAGATCTGTTTGCGACATTCGACATGCTGGTGGAGACCGCCGCCCGCCTGGGCACACAAGATGCACTCGGCTACCTGCGGGTCAGGGCGATGCGCATGAAAACCGACGCTGACTGGGTTCGTGACCAGTATCATCAACATCGCATGCTGTCTGCCGTGGTACAGCAACAATGCCAGCAATGGCGGGAAGCCAATGAGGACTGGGTACTCTAGAGTCAGTCACCGCCATTTGACAGCCTTGCCTATTGGCAACGTGGCATCCATAGTGAATGGACATCATACCGACCCTCACCACGGAGCCAGCCATGCAAGATCTGAACCTCAATCATTGGCGCAGTCTGATCGAGCAGTATGTCACCGAATTCGGCGTCAAAATCCTGGTCGCCATTGCCTTCTGGATTATTGGCCGTTGGCTGATCGGCTTGGCCACCCGCCTGCTGTCCAGCTCGCTGGAGCGCCAAAAAGTAGACCCGACCATGCTGCGCTACATCGGCAATATGGTCACGGTCACGCTGAACATCATTCTGATCATCGGCATCCTGGGTTACTTCGGCATCCAGACCACCACCTTCGCCGCACTGATCGCCGCAGCCGGCGTCGCCATCGGCATGGCCTGGTCGGGGCTGCTGGCCAATTTTGCCGCAGGCGCCTTCCTGATCGCACTCCGCCCATTCAAGGTGGGCGACTTTGTCACCGTGGCTGGCGTCACCGGCACCATCAAAGAGATCGGCCTGTTCTCCACCGCCATCAACACACCGGACAACGTCATGACCATTGTCGGCAACAACAAGGTATTTGGTGACACCATCCAGAACTTCAGCCACAACCCCTACCGCCGGGTCGATCTGAAATGCCAACTGGCCGGCAATGCCGACCACGCCGCCGCCATTGCACTCTTCAAACAAGAGCTGGCCAAGATCCCGAACGTACTGAAAGACCCTTTGCCAGATGTCGAGATCCTGGAATTCAACCTGGTCGGCCCCGTGCTGGCCGTGCGCCCCTATTGCCATAACGACCACTATTGGCAGGTGTATTTCGACACCAACAAAATGCTGAAGGAAGCCCCGATGACAGCCGACCTGCCCGCGCCGATACCATCACAGGTAGTGCTACTGCACAATCAGGCTTGAGCGGATGTAAGCCAGGTCAAGCCAGCTTTCCCATCACAATGGGCCATTGCCTGGGTAGTGGCCCATCCAGAGAACGTGCCGGCTCTTGCTGACAGGGGATCGTATGCATGGCAATGAAAACAAATCCGGATGGCTGGATAGCACTCGCTTTGATGAGCGGTTGCCGCACTACTTGCAGGTGCGACAGGAATCGGAGAGGTCAGACATCGAGTGGCATTGAGACAAAGGATTGAACCACCATTGACAGCCACGTCCGACATACCGCATGTAGTTGTTAATGACGTGTAACTATGGATAATTTAGGCTGCTGCATGCAACAGCGATCTTTCATCACATGAGTCAGTTGACTAATAGGCGGTCTTTACAAGGGCTGTTGCACCGATCAGCAGCGATCCACCGCATTCAGACACTGACGCCATATAGCACATCTGCATTCATACAGGAAAGACAAATGCCCCACCCCAAGCCTTCATTTCAGACAATGTGGCAGCACTTCATTTCAATATACGGCAATGGAAACATATTAAGCGTCGGTATGAAAATTGGAGGAAAAGTCCAAGAGAATATTGAATTGGGTGCAAAAGATCCGAAGGCTGGCTTTACCAATGCTTGCGCCATCCGTATGAGCTACAGCTTGAATAAGAGTGGCGTCGGTATCCCTCGTGGCCCATGGAAAACGGTCTCTGGCGGTGATAAGAAACAATACATATATCGAGTTTCAGATCTGATTAAATTTCTGAACCAAACCTTTGACCAACCAGACAAAACGGTCAAAAACCCACAGCCAAGTGACTTTTCTGGAATGATGGGCATACTCGTCTTCGGGGTGCAGTGGAGTGACGCAACAGGCCATGCCACATTATGGGATGGCAGTATCTGCTCCGACCATTGTCATTTCCCGGTGGCGTCAGAGGCTTCGATATGGCTACTAAAATAGCAGGGCTATTCTGCTGCAGCCTGGCGCTGGTTGTGTCAGTTTGTCATGGCAATGCGGTAGAAAGAAAACACTACACCCCGATCCAATACCTGAAAAACTATGCGCTCAGCGCCTGCATTGCGGATGGCTATCAGTCCAAGGATGTAGTCGATGATGCGGTTGCTGGCGCAAATGGCTACAAGGAATTAGGCAGTCTTGATATCGACGCCTATAACGAGGCAGCCGTGCTAGGGCGGCGGTTTCTAGCCAAGCAATACCAGAGCCAAAGCGGTGCTCAGTTGGTTCTGATGAAGTGCATTGACTTTTATCACAGCAAAGAGCTGGATCAGCTTGCGCGCAGATATGCCAATAAGAGATAGGCTGCTTGTGTAGCAGGCGGCCAAAGCAGACAAAACTCGCCTGATCAATGCTCAGGCACAGGCTTTCACCACATGAGTGAGACAACAGATCAACCACACCCCTGCGGCATGGTTGATCTGGGTGCCTTGGTCGAATGAGAGCGCCTTAACTGCAGGACAGCGGCGAGCCCGCCGTATTGCACCACATCACTCGCCATCCAGTCCGGATTGCACCATCTCAGCGGCACGGATCACAGCACGGGCTTTGTTCTGGGTTTCCTGCCATTCGCTTTCCGGCACCGAGTCAGCGACGATGCCCGCGCCGGCTTGCACAAACAGCATCTTATTCTTGATGACAGCGGTACGCAGGGCAATGGCCACGTCCATGTCGCCATTCAGCCCCAGGTAGCCGACCGCGCCAGAGTAGATGCCGCGCTTGGTCGGTTCCATTTCATCGATGATTTCCATGGCACGCACTTTCGGTGCGCCAGACACGGTTCCTGCGGGGAAGGTGGCGCGCAGGATGTCCATATTGCCGACTTGCGGTTTCAGCTTGGCCTCGACGCTCGATACGATATGCATCACATGTGAGTATCGCTCGATGACCATGTGGTCGGTGACCTTGACCGAGCCGGTCTGCGCCACGCGCCCAGCATCATTGCGGCCCAGGTCCATCAGCATGACGTGCTCGGCAATCTCTTTGGGGTCATTGAGCAGCTCTTCTGCCAAGGCCATGTCCTGCTCGCGGGTCTTGCCGCGTGGGCGGGTACCGGCAATGGGGCGCACGGTAATGCTATCCTGCTCGCGCCGCACCAGGATCTCGGGTGATGCGCCCACCACGTGGAAATCCCCAAAGTCGTAGTAGAACATGTAAGGACTGGGGTTGATGGTGCGCAGGGCGCGGTAGAGCGAGATGGGGTTGGCGCTGAAGGGCATCTGCATGCGTTGCGCCAACACCACCTGCATGATGTCGCCATCAAAGATGTACTGTTTGGCCCGCTCGACAGCCTGTTTGAAATTGTCCTGGCCCCATTCGGACACCGCCGAGGTCTTTTCGATGGCGTGCTGAAACGGAATCGACACTGGCCTGCGTAGCTGCATACGCAAGGCTTGCAGCTGGGTCATGGCCTGAGCATAGGCGTTGGGTTGCGCCGGATCGGCGTAGACGATCAGGTAGAGCTTGCTGGAGAGGTTGTCCACCACCACCAGCTCCTCGCTCTGCAGCAACAGGATATCCGGTGCGCCGATCGGGTCAGGCTTTTGCACGTCGGCCAGCTTACGCTCGATATAGCGGATGGTTTCATAGCCGAAATACCCAACCAGGCCACCGCAGAAGCGCGGCAGGCCAACAGTTGGAGCGGCATTGAATTGGGCCTGGTAACGCTCGATGAAGGCCAGTGGATCACCTTCAAAGCGCTCGACGATGCCCTCGTCGGTCTCGACGGTCACTTCGCGCCCCACCACGCGGATGCGCTTCTTGGCGGGCAGCCCGATGAAGGAATAGCGTCCGAAGCGCTCGCCGCCGACGACGGACTCCAACAGATATGAGTACGGGCGGTTGGCCAGTTTCAGGTATACCGAGAGCGGGGTATCGACATCAGCCAGCAGCTCAAGGGTGACGGGAATACGGTTGTAGCCACGCGCAGCCAGCGCGCTGAATTCTTGTTCAGTCATGATATTCCTGCAAATACAGTTCGATGATGTAGGGGTGGCGGTGCGGAGGGGCTAGCGGCGCCATCGCCAATGCTGGATCAAACGGTCAGGCAGAAAAATCATGATCAGAGCGTATTGGGTGTGAAATTCAATGAGAGCCCATATTCAACAATAAATCGGCAGCCTCGACAAGCCCTGCCACCACGTGATCAGCTCCCAGCGCCTCGACCGGGCCGGCATGGCGGTAGCCATAAGGCACGGCGATGCTGAGACAGCCAGCCTGTTTCGCTGCCAGGATGTCGTTGATGGAGTCACCGATCATGGCCATGTGTGCTGGCTGCACCTTGAAAAACTCACAGGCATGCAGCAGCGGCATAGGGTGGGGCTTCTTCTCGGCCAGGCTGTCGCCGGACAGGATCAGCTCGAAAAATGGCGCCAGCCCGGTCGAGGCCAGCAAGGGCTCAGTAAAGCGCTTGGGCTTGTTGGTGATACAGGCCAGCCGCAAACCTGCCGCCTGCATCTGTTGCAGGCCCGCTTCGACATCTGGGTAGGCGCGGGTGGCGTCATGCAGTAACTGGTCGTAACATCGCTTGAAGCCCTCCAGCCCCTGCTCGAACAAACCGGGCGTGGGCTCACCATCACGTTGATCAGTCAATGTCCGCTTGACCAGGCTGGCCATGCCATCCCCGACATAGGTCTTCACTCGCTCCAGCGGCAAGGGGGGCAGGCCCAGCTGTTGCCGCATGGCGTTGGCTGCGCCGGCCAGGTCGGTGAGGGTGTCGAGCAAGGTGCCATCGAGATCGAGTGCGACGACTTGAATGCGTGGTAGTGTCATAGGGCCTTCCGATAGAATTCCGTCTGATCGGTGATGGCGAAATCAAACCGCTGATACAAGCCCAACGCTCGCTTGTTGATGGCTGCCACCACCAGACAGATCTCATCGAGCGGCTGCTGTTGCAGCTCACTCAACGCCTTGCTCATCAATACTTCCCCGAGATGATGGCCTTGAAAGTCAGGGTCACGGCCTATTGAGGCCACTTCGCCAACCCGCTTGCCATCCTGCTCGTAGACCTTGACATTGACAAAGCCTGCCAGCCGATCCTGATCGGCCAGCACCCAGCTTGGGTGTTTGCGTTGGTATTCTGCTGTCGATTCCAGGGGCGGAATGACCACGCCGGGCACCACGAATGTCCGCTGCAGCATGCGATGGTACGCCACGATGTCTTCCTCCCGACAGCGGCGCCAGATCAGCGGCGAAGGTGGTGCGAACACCGCTGCTGGCAAAGCGGCTGGCCGGCTCATGCCATACATGGTGTATTGCCATTCAAAACCGACCTCGTTCAGCACGGTTTCAGCCCCGGCCAACCAGGGCTCGACACCGATCTCCACCGCCTGGCTGCCCTGTCGGTGGGCTTGCTCGGCCAACGCCCGTAGCACGCGCACGATATCCTCAGCAGTCAGGGCGTGGCCGTTCCATGCCAGCAGATCGGCTATGGAGGTTCCAAAGCCCGTGGGCACCACGGTGAACACTGCAGACAGACGTCCTTGCAGATGCACCTCGATGGCGTCCTGATTCGATTGCGCCACATCCGTCAGCACCCGCCAGGCCGTGGCGACATCAAACCCACTGGCCGGATAGGTCTCGATGAATTGTCTGAGATGGCTGGCATCACGCTGCTGGGGATGCCGGATTTCAAGCGGATCACTCATGCGAAGTCCCGTATGTCGAGTGTATCGCCAAACCCAAACCGATCCCCATGCAAGACCTGCAGCAGCTGGTGCGCAACCACCCCGGCTGCCGCCAGCGCCCCCGCCGCCTGATATTGCTTGAACTGCTCGACCAGCGGGAACTGCGCCACGCTGGCCGCTCGAATCGCGCCTTGCATGTCGGTATCGATCACACCCGGTGCAATCGATACGATCCGGGTACCGGTTGCCAGCTCGGCCTGCTCGACACCGACACAGCGGGTGTAATGATCCAGCCCGGCCTTGGCTGTGCAATAGGCGCTCCAGCCTTGATAGGGCTTGCGCGCCGCGCCGGACGATATGTTCATCACCCGTTTATCGATGGCCAGATGCCCAGCATGGCGCAGCAGCGCATTGGTCAGCTGCATCGGGGCCAGCAGATTGACCGCCATGGCCGTCTGCAGCCCGGCATCATCATAATGGCCGGCCTTGGCGATGGGTGCCAACATGCCCGCATTGTTGATCAGATACAGCCCGTGCCAATGCATCGCCGCCAGGGTGCCGAACAGCTCATCAGCCAACTGGCTCACCGCTGAAGTGTCCGCCAGATCTTGCGCGATGAAGCGATAGCTGGCGGCTCGCCCGGCCAAAGCCTGCAACCCAGCCGATTCATGGCGGGCCAGGCACACCAGATGATGGCCCTCATCGGCCAGCTGCTGGGCCAACGCCAAGCCCAACCCGCGTGATGCACCAGTGATCACATAGCAATACACCGTGCTTACTCCTTCACCTTGGCAAGTTCGGCGCGCATGGCATCAATGGTCGCTTTGTAGTCGGGCGTGTTATAGATGGCTGACCCAGCGACGAAGGTATCGGCACCAGCGGCTGCAATCTCAGCGATGTTATCGATCTTGACCCCGCCATCGATTTCCAGCCAGATCTCACGCCCCGTGCGCGCAGTGTATTCATCGATGCGGCGGCGGGCTTCACGTAATTTGTCGAGCGTGCCTGGAATAAATTTCTGCCCACCAAACCCTGGGTTGACTGACATCAACAATACCATGTCGAGTTTGTCCATCACGTAATCCATGTAATGCAGCGGGGTCGCGGGGTTGAATACCAACCCGGCCTTGCAGCCCGCCTCTTTGATCACGCCCAGGGTGCGGTCAATGTGCTCGGAAGCCTCGGGGTGGAAGGTGATGATATCCGCCCCGGCCTTGGCAAACATGGCTGCCAACGTATCCACCGGCTTGACCATCAGATGCACATCAATAGGGGCCTGCGTGATGGGCCGAATGGCCTCGCACACCATCGGGCCGATGGTCAGATTGGGGACATAGTGATTGTCCATCACATCGAAATGGATGATGTCAGCACCAGCATCGATGACCGCCCGGACTTCTTCGCCCAGCTTGGCAAAATTGGCAGACAGGATGGAGGGAGCGATACGGAAGTTGCGCATGGAAGGGGCGTCCACAAGTCACAGAAAGGCGGTATTTTAACCCATTCCCCCGCCCCAACCGGATGAAGATGCAGGACTGGATAGCGGATGGCCACAGACCAAGCAGCTGGACGTGGGCCAAGGCCATTGCCCAGGATGCAGTCGATCTCGTCCGAGGCCCGCACCCTCTTGCTCTTGGCGCCATTTTGTTGTGCAATGGGCTATTATGAGTGAACCCATCAAATATCAAATCGAAGTCACTGCCGAATCGACCTATCTGGAGGAGCAATCCGACGAGGCCGCCGAGCAGTATGTATTCGCCTACCGAGTCCGTATGACCAACACCGGCGAGGTGCCCGCCAAATTGATCAGCCGTTACTGGCACATCACCGATGCCACCGGCGCGGTGCAGGAGGTTCGTGGCCTGGGCGTGATCGGGGAGCAGCCCGTCATCAAACCCGGGCAACAGTTTGAATACACCAGTGGTGTATCGCTGAACACGCCTGTCGGCACCATGCGAGGCAGCTACCAGATGGTCGCGGAGGACGGGATTCCGTTTGAGGCGGATGTTCCGCAATTTGTGCTGTCCATTCCCCGCACTCTGCACTGAGCCCCGCGCTCCATTCCAATCGTTGAGCTGGGGCAGGTACAGGCCGGGAAACCGTGTCAACCCACCGTAGATGCAAGGAGGCCCCATGCTATCAGCTCAACCCCAACTCAGCCCCTGGCCAGAGGCTGAGCATTACAAATTGCTGACCGACTACCAGATTGACACATCGGCGGGGCCGGTCACCATCCCCCGCCACTTCCATTATGACGGCGCATCGGTGCCCGCGTTGGCGTGGCAGATCACCTATGATCCATTCCACCCCGACGTGATGGCCCCCGCCCTGGTGCACGACTGGCTGTACTACACCCATCACATCGGCACCCAAGTCATCTCGCGGGAGCAGGCCGATGATATTCTGGACGACCTGTTCCGGCGTAACGGCGTCGGGTCTACCAAGCGTCGGATCATGACCATGGCCGTGAAGGCGGCAGGGGGTGCGGTGTGGGCCAACGACCCAGAGGATAAGTCCGTGCTCCGCGAGATCTATGCTGCGTTGATTGCAGAAGGACTCAGCGACGCACAGATCCTGCAACGCTACGGGCTGAACCAAGCCATGACCCATTGATCAGGCACCGGGCAAGGCACAAGTGCCCTGCCCTGTTTTCCATCATTTCCCTTTGGGCTTTTTCGGCAACGTCCACCAGACGATGAAAATCGCCAAGCCTAGAGCAATACCCGCCTCCAGCAACAACCAGATCATGACTTTCTCCTGCTTCTGCCCTGTTGCACCCATGCCCACAGGGCTCGAACCCTGATGGATTGAATACGGCCAACGCCAACGCCAACGCCAACGCCAACGCCAACGCCGGCATATGATACGGCAAGCCAGCTGTCACCGCAGTCGCGTGCAGCCATGATCCACGGCAGGCTATGAAATCGCTTCAACTGCGCCTAATCTATAAGGCCATTGCCCTTTCCAGCCGAAAGCCCCGAATCCATGCAAAGCACCCATACTGCCGCGACCACCAACACCCGCTCCAATGACTGGCAGACACTGCAGACCTTGCTGCCCTACCTCTGGCAATATAAATATCGGGTCATCATCGCGCTGTCCTGCCTGATCCTGGCCAAGGTAGCCACGGTCAGCGTTCCGTTGTTGCTGAAAGCCGTGGTGGACCATCTGGATACCAAGCAAGCCCTGATTACCCTACCGATCGTGCTGATTGTCGGCTATGGCATGCTAAGGCTTGCATCCAGCGCCTTTGGCGAGCTGCGTGACGCGGTATTCGCCAAGGTGACGCAAGGTGCAATCCGTGCCATTGCGCTGAAGGTGTTCCAACACCTGCATCGGCTGAGCCTACGCTTTCACTTATCCCGCCAAACCGGCGGCATGAGCCGGGATATCGAGCGTGGCACGCGTGGCATCTCGTTTTTGTTGAATTTCACCTTGTTCAACATCTTACCGACGCTGATCGAGATCGCCTTTGTCACGGCCATTCTATTGGCCAAATACGATATCTGGTTCACGATCACCACCTTGGGCACCATTGTCACCTACATCAGCTTTACGCTCTTTATCACGGAATGGCGCATGGTGTTTCGCCGTACCATGAACGACATGGACTCAAAAGCCAACACCAAGGCCATCGACAGCCTGCTCAATTATGAGACGGTCAAGTATTTCGGAAACGAGCAATGGGAGGCTGGCCGCTATGACGAGGCATTGTCACGCTGGGAAAGCGCCGCGATCCGCAACCAAGTCTCGCTAGCCGCCCTCAATGCAGGCCAAAGCGCCATCATCGCGGTCGGCGTGACCATCCTGATGGCGCTGGCTGCTCATGGCGTGGTGCAGGGCAGCATGACCCTGGGTGACCTGGTATTGGTGAATGCCTTCCTGATCCAGCTGTATTCGCCACTGCATTTCCTGGGCTTTGTCTATCGAGAGATCAAGCACTCGCTGGCCGACATGGAAAAAATGTTCGCACTGATGAATGAACAGACTGAGGTAGAAGACCGCCCCACCGCAAAGGGCTTGCAGACACAGGCTGCCGCCATCCGATTCGAGCAGGTCGATTTCAGCTATGAGCCAAATCGGCAGATTCTGCACGCGGTCAGCTTTGAGATTCCCGCCGGCAAGACAGTGGCGGTCGTCGGCAGCTCTGGCGCCGGCAAATCGACCCTGTCACGCCTCCTGTTCCGTTTTTATGATGTCAACGCAGGGTGCGTCACCATCAATGGCCAGGATTTACGCGATTTCACCCAAGCCAGCTTGCGCAACCATATCGGCATCGTGCCGCAGGATACGGTGTTGTTCAACGACACCATCTATTACAACATCGCCTATGGCCGGCCCGATGCCAGCCGTGACGACATCATCGAGGCGGCCCGTTCTGCGCATATCCACGATTTCATCAGCACTCTACCAGATGGCTATGACACGATGGTGGGCGAGCGTGGCCTGAAGTTGTCTGGGGGTGAAAAACAACGGGTCGCCATCGCCCGCACGGTGCTCAAGAACCCACCCATCCTTATTTTCGATGAAGCCACCTCGGCCCTGGACTCCCGCACCGAAAAAGCCATCCAGGCCGAGCTGAAAGCCATCGCCAAGAACCGAACCACCCTGGTCATCGCACATCGCCTGTCCACCATCGCGGAAGCAGACCAGATCATCGTCATGGACCATGGCCGCATCATCGAACGAGGCACACACCGCGAGCTGCTGGCAAAAAATGGCCATTACGCACAAATGTGGGCCCTGCAACAACAAGAGGAAAGTGAAGAGGTGTAGCGCTGGCTGATGCAGATCCACTGCCCTTGCTGAAACGGGGTGATCAGCGGCACCCAAATGCCCTCCAGCACTCGCATCTTGCTCTCCTTTCATGGCCGCGCGGCTGATGGTGGCATGGCTATGAAATGACCATTCTATCAATCATCTACACCGACGAATCGCCGCGACATTGATCATGGACGAACCATTGATACAGCCAAGCCCGGCAGCCGGTCAAAGCAGCTTGACCACAGTGCGCGCACTACCTGTTTTCATGGCACGCGCTGACCTGCTTTTGGGTTCGAGCGGACGTGAGATGGGGTACAATGCCTGCTCCCCAACGACTTGCACGGCTTGCGACACGTCCAGCCGCCTATCGCATGTATCAACAAGAGATTCTGAAACAATTGAACGAAGCAGCGGAGCTGTTGGCCCGCTTCCTGGCCGACCCGGTGCAGATCAAGGCAATCGATGATGCCGCCCAGCTGCTGGTCAGCCAGTTCCAATCCCGCCACAAGGTCATATCCTGCGGCAATGGTGGCTCGCATTGCGACGCCATGCATTTTGCAGAGGAGCTGTCTGGCCGCTACCGCAATGATCGGCCTGCCCTGGCAGCACTGGCCATCTCCGACCCGGCACATTTGACGTGCGTCGGTAACGACTATGGTTTTGATCAGGTCTTCTCGCGCTATATCGAGGCCGTCGGCCAGCCAGGCGATGTGCTGCTCGCGATCTCGACCAGTGGCCATTCCAAGAATGTGCTGCTGGCCATCGAAGCTGCCCGCCAGCGTGAGATGAAGGTGATCGTGCTATCCGGCAAGGATGGCGGCAAAATGAAGGGCTTGGCTGACGTGGAAATCATCGTTCCCCATTTTGGCTACGCCGACCGTATTCAGGAGATCCACATCAAGGTGATCCACCTGCTGATCGGCCTGGTCGAACAAGGTATGGGTTACTGAGCGGCCCCTGAAGACAAACAGGCCACTCTACGTGGCCTGTCGTCTGCAGATGGCATTGCCGATCAGAACATGAAATAACCCATCAGACCGATGTGCGAGCCGTCCTGTTTCGGTGCATTCTGCACTGTGACAGATTGGTTATAACGGCTGACCGATTTCGCCTCATACTGCTCATGCACGTAGCGCAAACCAGCCCAGAGGCGTTCCACGCCATAGCCAACTTCCAGCACCAGGCCAGTGGTATCGTTGTAATCCACGTCCAGATTCCGCCCATCCAGCTCCATCTTCACCTTGGGTGACAGCACACGGCGCACACCACCGCCAATACGCCAGTTGGAATCGATATGGTAATAGCCCAGCAGCTCCAGCGGCATACGGCTGAATGTGGCATCGCCGTTGCTGGCGGCGACATTATTGACGTGATAGTTGATTGTCGTCATCAAGGAATAAGGCGCGCCAACCGGGCGGATCACCAAGCCACCCCCCAATTGAAGCAAGCCCCCCCCTTTGAGATCGCTACGCTTACCATCTGTGTATTCCAGATAGCCCAACGTGTCCCCACCATAGGTCAGCCCAGTATTCACCACACCAAATACTGAACGCCCGGCATTCGTTTCATCTGCCCACACGGACACAGAAACCAATGCTGCTGCAACGGATACAACCAATACTGCTTTTTTCATTTTTTGACATCCCTGTTCATACTGACCCGGCAAGACAACCGGGGGGACGCATATTAATACGAAGTAAGTAAATTATGAATTGCGAAACATCAAGAAATGGGATGAGGTGACAAGTAGGAAAGGCTGCCTGGCAGATCAGCTGGGCGAAACAATGAACGTTTGGACACGCCGGGCAAATGCCCGGCGTACCTCACGTCGGCCGATCACACCATCCCACGCCCCGGCCTGGCGCCCCCACAAGGAGATGGCATGAAACTTGCGATCAGCGACGCTCGCCGATCTTGATGATCTTCATGGTGTTGGTATGCCCGACCTGACCGACGATATCGCCCACCGTCATCACTACCAGATCACCAGGCATCACCAGCCCTTGCCGCAATAGCTCCAGCTCGGCTTCCTGAATCAACTCATCACTATGCTTGGCGTGATAAGGCATATGAGTCGGGAACACATCTCGGAACAATGCCATACGGCGATATGCGGTCAGCTCCGGCGTCAACGCATAGATTGGCGCACCGCAGTTCAAGCGGGACATCCACAACGCAGTCGAGCCTGTCTGCGTCAATGCGGCAATCGCTTTGACCTTCAGATGGCTGGCCGTGAACAGTGTTGCCATGGCAATGGATTGATCGACCCGGGTGAATTCACGCTGCAGGAAATCACGATCCAGCACGTAATCAGAAGACTTTTCGGCTTCCAAGCAGACCCGCGCCATCGCCTCGACAGTCTCGACCGGATATTTGCCTGCTGCGGTCTCAGCTGACAGCATCACTGCATCCGTTCCATCCAGAACAGCATTGGCGACATCGGATACCTCCGCACGGGTGGGAACCGGGCTGGTGATCATGGACTCCATCATCTGAGTCGCTGTGATCGTCAGCTTGTTCTTGTCACGCGCCAGCCGGATCATGCGCTTTTGCAAGGCTGGGACAGCGGCATCCCCGACTTCCACCGCCAGATCACCCCGCGCCACCATGATGCCATCAGAGGCTTCGATGACCTCTTCCAGATTGACAATCGCCTCGGCACGCTCCACCTTGGCCAACAGCAAGCCTTTGCCGCCTGCCGCTTTCAACAAGGTGCGGGCCATATACATATCGGCTCCGCTCTTGGGGAAGGACACTGCAACGTAGTCCGCCTCCAGCTGCGCAGCCACCTTAATGTCTTCCATATCCTTGGCTGTCAAGGCTGGGGCGGACAACCCACCCCCTTGCCGATTGATGCCTTTGTTGTTGGACAACACGCCGCCCACCCGAACCACGGTGTGGATCTCCGGGCCATTGACGCTCAGCACTTCCAACACCAGTCGGCCATCATCCAGCAACAGCATGTTGCCAGGGCCAACATCACTGGGTAACTCTTTGTAGTCCAGGCCGACACGCTCCTGCGTGCCCAATTCACAATTGGCATCCAGTGTGAATCGATCCCCGTTATTGAGGGTGATCTTGGATTTTTCGAATTTGCCAACCCGGATCTTCGGGCCTTGCAGATCGACCATGATGGCAACAGGCACACCCAATTTGGCAGCGACGTCACGGACGACTGCCGCACGGTTGATGTGGTCTTGTGCTGCACCATGCGAGAAATTCAAACGAACGACATTCACACCCGCTGCGATCAATCGCTCCAAAATGGCCTGATCATTGGATGCTGGGCCAAGGGTGGCGACGATTTTTGTGCTACGTTGCATGAACTGAGCTCCTTTCGCTCTTGGTGGCGTAGTTTTATTTCTGATTATCCTGCCAGGCACTCATTATATTTGTAAGTTTGCTACATCATATCAGTATAAACCCCATGGGATGGCAAACAGCCAGGCCCAGATCAATACTCCTCATAGCGTTTTTCGATGCGGGCGTAGGTGCCATCCTGCCTGATGGTAGCCAGACCTCGATTGAATGCATCCCGTAAGGCTTGGTTTTTGAAGCCGACTTTGTAGTGCGTGGGTGGAAAGATGTCGTGGAAGGTCACCGCTTGTGAGGTATCCACCTGATCAGCGATATCGCGGCTGAAATAGTTGAAAATACGCTTATCTCCTACGACCACATCCACGCGCCCCAGATACAACAACAGATTACGGGTGCGCTGTTGCGCCTGCTCAGTGTAGCCAGGGGACTTGAGGATGGCGGCATGAAAGCGATCGCCAAGGATCTGTGAGGCGCGCTGGAAGGCCGTCACGGAATAGCGGGACAGGTCGTCTTGCGACCGGATATCCAATTTGTTGCTGGTCAGTGATATCGCATAGTTTTGATAACTCAGGTAGCTATCTGAGTAATAGGCGCTGACGCCGCTTTGCTCCAAGGTCGTGACAATCGCGTCGATCTGCCCGGCGGACAACTGAGCGTGCAGGCGGCTCTGGGGTGCAAAGTGCATTTTGATCTCGATCCCCGCTGCCTTGAAAGCGGCGCTGATGATCTCCACCTCCAGGCCGGTTTGTGCCTGCTCGAATACATAGGGTGGTTTGTTGAGGCCAAACCCGACCAACGGCGGTGCGGCCCATGCCGCTGTCACGCCCACCGACAGCCACCACAATAGAATTCGTATCATTCCATGTCCGATCCATCGAACCATTCACCATTGAACAGCTTCGGAAAGCCCACCGGCACCATCGACCGCCACACCCATCACTGGTGCAGACACCCGCGTCACCCGCCCTCTTTCAGTGTGGATTAAACCCTGCGGACGATCAATACTACCTGGCGTGCGGCGTCACATCTTCGGTAATTCGACCATGGAGATACCCGCCTGCTCCACCGTGGTGGATGGGTTTGCGCCATCAGACGCAGTGGTACGGACATGAGCCACAATGGCCTTACCACCCCGCACGATCACTGCGGTCGGGCGACCCAGGCTCTCCGCCATGGTCTGCACCTTGCCGGTTTCACCCACCCAGTCGATACGGGCCAGCCCGCCATCCGCCTCCACCACCAGCAGGCGGCGCTTCGTCCACAGCCTCAGGCCATCGGCCTGGATCAATGTGCGGCTCAGCTTGACCTCCACCGGCACGCCAGCCGAGCCATCCCATCGCACCGGCACGCGAAACAGGCGACCGGGGCCGGATACCATCACCATGATGGCACCCATGCCATCCACAGTGATGCCATTGGCTCCCCGGCCATCGGTGATCATCCCGACACCCGATCCATCAGTAGTGAAGCGATCGTCCTTCAACCAGACACTGATCCGATCCTCCCCTTTTCGCAGGCGTAGCAGCATGGATTGCGCGGAGTCGGTCAGATAGACGGTGCCATCCCGCCCAATGGTCAAATCATTGCATACCGAGCCGGCAGGGAGGTCATAGCTGCCGCGAACCCGTCCCTCTGGCAATTCCACGGCCTTCAGGGCGGAGGCAAGCGGCTTTTCCAGCGTACCAGTCAGAGTACACACCCAGAGCAGCTGAGCCCGGTCATCCACCCCGACCCCCAAGCTACCGTTGGCCCCCAAGGCGCTGGCGGTGACAAACAACTCACTCTTGCCGGCACCCGGTGCCACTCGGAAGAGATGACCTTGTGCCGCACTCGCAACATACAGACTGCCGTCACGCCCTGCGGCCAGGCCTGCTGGCCGCACCCCCGCTGGCAACGCCACCTCATCACCAGCCCACGCAGTCAATGTGGCCAGCAAGGCAAAACAGAAGGTGAATAATCTTTTCATGGGTGCTCCGTGAATAGGGGTCCTTGCTGAACGCGACAGGCGGCTCGCCCACTGCGATCAGCCTGCATCGTTCCTTTCCGACCGGCGTGGGGCAGGCCGGCACACCTGATTGCCCATATCATCAACTGCCGCTGGGCGTGGTGTTATAGGCTTTCAAGAACAACGGCAGGCCGTCTTGCATGTCCGCCTGGACCTCGTGCAGCACACGGATATCATCAACCCTGCACTCCTGAAACAACGCTACCGCGTTATCGTGTATCAATTCAACTGAATCCAAGGGATGCAAGGGCCAGACATAACCCTCCCAACGTTCCGAGTTTTCCTTGGCTGACAAGGTGATGCGCAGCTCGTTGCCTTCATGGGCCGCAATCACCGCCACCGGCGTTTCACCCGCCTGCCGGAACTGGCGGATCATGGCGCTGGCAAACAGCTGCAAGCCAGCCTCCAGACGCGCAAATCGGCCACTGTGCGCCGCTTGCAGCAGGGGCTGCGGCCCCCGTGGAATGGCCAACAGGGACAGACCATCCTGCTTGAGTTGATCACTGATCAACTGGGCCAGTGGCATGCCCCACTTGGTTGCATCTGCAGTCATTCTGACTGGCATAGGCTCATCAGCATGGTGCATGATAGTGCCGATCATGAACCGCAGCTGCACCGCCTCTTTCGAGGCCACGAAGGGTGCCTCATCCCATGCCACCGGCAAACCCCTGGCAGCATCCTGTAGATGGGTCAGCCAACGCCATTGTTGGGCAGGTTGCCAGCTCTGCAGTGTACCCAGATCCACCATTTTGGATGCGAGACTCAGCTCGCCGGTATCAGCCAGGACCTGATGTGATTGCAATAGTTCGATGATCGGCGCCATGTCCTTCAACACCGGCACCACCTGCTGCTGGCCTTTGCTCGCCGCCGCAACCAGCAATACTGGAATAGCGAAAGGCACCACACGCTGCCTGCTTTCGATCGGCTGCTCCAAAACCTCGCGCAGCTCACTCCATAAGTATTTATAGGCCTCCTGGCTGGGGGCATCCCGTAAAGCGGCCTGGAGTTGCATATCATCATCACTGGCCAGCACCTCACGGAGTTCGGCTTGCAACGCCTGGACGGCTGCACTCCGCTCCGCGCCATCAGTGGCGGTCAGCACCCGCATCACCTGACGGATGAAAGGATTACTGGGGTCAACACGGGGAAATCGTCGGGGATCAGGCAAATACATGGCACTTCCTGTCTTACGTCAGCCACATGGGCCGAAGGTCTGTCAAAACGTTACATTGCAACGCAGTAGATCGGGGCGCTGCACGGCACTCACTGGACTGGGCGGCGCGTGACAACTGACCACCTTGTGCATTCGAAAAACCAATGATTATACCGACGGGGCGGCCATCCGTCGAAGCCAGCCGTACAGGCCTGCCATGGCATGGTGCAGAGCAACAATTTTTTGACAGGCAGATTAAAATATTAGATAATTCTAATCATCAAGCACAGCTTTAGTTCTTGATAGTTTCTCCTCTATTTCTCCTTTGTAGATTGCAGCGCGAAGCATCCAACTTCGCGCTTTTTTTTGCTCATTTCGACACACTGCTGGGCATTCCCCCACTGCTGCGCTAAAGTGATGCGCTTTGCCACATACCTCATACGACCATGAGCCCTGTCTTCTTCATCAACCAAGACACGATGAGTCAGCTGAGCACTCAGGCTGCCAATGCCCCTCGTCAGCGCTTGAACCAGAACTTTCACCAACACAGTGATGACGCCTGTCACCGACTGATGATTGCCATTGAGCCGGGCTCCTACATTCCGCCCCATTGCCACCAAAGCCCAAACAAAGAGGAATCGATCATCATTCTGCGTGGGCGGGTCGGCGTGCTGATCTTCGATACAGCGGGACAGGTCACTCAACATGTGGTCTTACAGGCAGGCGGGGATACCGTCGCAGTCAACCTGCCACCCGGCACCTTCCACAGCTTGGTTTCGCTGGAAGCGGGCTCGTTGTTCTTTGAAGCAAAGGGCGGCCCTTACACCCCCCCTGCCGAGGCAGAACGCGCCAGCTGGGCGCCACTGGAGAACACGCCTGAAGCACCAGCCTATCTTGCCTACATGCGGTCTTTCTTCAGCTGAGCAAACGGCACAGCCGTCTTGCGATTCGCCTGCACTGGTTTGATTTCAGCCCCCTACTGGGTGATGCCTTACCGTCATACCAGGTGCCAGTGGCAAAAGGGGCTGACCACTGGCTTGATTCTGAAATGGCGATCAAGCCACGTCCGCACATCGGGCCACAAGGCCAGCCTGATCAGCCCTGGCGAATCATCCAAGCCCCACTGAAGACCGCCATTGCCGCCGCCGCGCGCCAGATACTCAATCGCTCTTTGAGCCAAACAGCACCAAACAAGGCTGCAAACAGCACAGATGACTCGCGCAAGGCAGCCACCAAGGCAATGGGCGCCTGGGTCATGGCCCACAATGCAATCCCATAGGCACCCACGGAACACCCACCACCGATCAGCATGCGCCGATACCCCTGGCGCAGCTGCCCCAGCAGTGTAGCGCGCCGCAACCAGACCCCGATCGCCAGCAAGGGCAATGCATTGAAAGCAAACAGCCATGCCGTATAACTCGCAGCATGCCCGGCCTGACGCGCCCCCAGGCCATCAAACAAGGTGTAGCACACTATGACTACTGCATTCGCCAAACCAAACCAGACGGCCCGCCGATCAGCCCCGTGCCGCCATTGCCCGACAGCCAACAACGCAATGCCACCACACAGCAAGCTGATGCCGAGCAAACCCGTTGTCGAGACATGCTCGCCCAACAACAGCACCGCGACCAGGCTGGTCAGCAACGGAGCGCCCCCTCTCATCAGCGGGTAGACCACGCTCAGATCACCATACCGATAGGCGTGGATGATCAAGTAGAAATACAGAACATGGATGGCGATGGAACCCACCAGATACGGCCAGGCAGCCGGTAGTGGTGGTGGCAACAACCATAGCCCTGGCAGGGCCAGCAACATGGCCCCTACCGCCACCAGCAAGGTGTCGAGCAGCTTATCTTGCCCACCTTTGATCAGGGTATTCCAAGCCGCATGCAGCATGGCACCAAACAGCACCCACAGCGACAGGCTCAGCGACATCAGCGCAGCACTTGCTGAATGGATGCCGCCAACCTTGCCGCCGCTGGCGGGCAAAAACGGAAGAACAGCTCGGGCTCCAACAGTTCCAGCTCCATGATGCGCAATTTGCCATGGTGCTGAACCACATCCACCCGCGCATAATTTGGCATGGCCGGGCAGGCGGCCACTGCGCGTTCCGCGAATTCGATTTCGGCAGGGCTTGGAAAATAAGGGTGAACCACCCCGCCATGATCATCCTGCACCCTGAAATCACCCGCCTTGGGCGTTTTGCGGATGGCATGAGTAACCTTGCCATCGAACACCATCAATGACACCTCGCCCTGTTCGAGCACAGAAGCCATGAAGGGCTGGATCATCATCGCTTCGTTTTTCAGGCACTCATCCAGTATCGACTGATACGCTATGGCATTGGTGGTATTGACACGGTATGTCAACCGCGCCGCGCCAGATACAGCCGGTTTGATCACGGCTTCTTGCCACATGAAACCACGCAAGGCGTCGAGCAGGTTGATGGACTCCCCTTTTTCGACAAACTTGGTCGGCACGATATCCACATCCTGCTCAGCCAGATCCCGCAGATAATGTTTATCCATGTTCCAGGTGATCAGGTCGAAGCGATTGACCAGTAGCGTCTGATTCGCGACGGTATTCAGCCAGGGCTCGAATTCCGCGAAGCGGTCGAAGTAGTCCCATGTGCTGCGGAACACCGCTGCCCGCACTTGTGTCCAATCATAGCCAGGCTCGTCCCACGGCACCCGTGCCACAGTCAGGCCCAGCTCGCGCAGGTAGTGGGCCACCCAGGCTTCCTCCAGAAAAATCTGGCAGTTATAGGGATTGTCGGAAATCGGTGAGGTGAACCGGCTGTCGGTCAAAATGGCTACATCAAGTTTAGGCATGGTCATCCAGCGCAGGTGAATCAGGTCGAAACCACCCATCTTAGAAGCTGTTGACCAAAATGGCGAGCGGCAGTTGGCGTGGGCAAAATCAACACCTTCGGCTCCGATGCCCGACAAACCATTACACTGCGCGCGCCTATCACTGACAAGGCAAAGCTTGCATGCAAGGCATCCGCCGACACATATCAAACTTGCCCAGAGTGCACCCAGAGCGGCTGATACCCAGTCGCATCACCGGTCGATACCAGCAGCATGCAGCACGTCTTTCCACATATAAACATAACAAATCATTCTATGAGATCGATTATCAAACACCCAAAAAACGACTACATTTGGCAGGTTGGATACCCACTTACAGGACCCTCTCCATGCGTATTGCAAACAATGTCACTGAGCTGATCGGCAACACCCCGTTGGTCAAGCTCAACCGGATCACCGCAGGCTGCCATGCAACCATCGCCGCCAAGCTGGAATTCTTCAACCCCGGACACAGTGTCAAAGACCGTATCGGTGCCGCCATGATCGATGCCGCCGAAGCAGCAGGTCTGATCAAACCCGGTACGGTGATTGTCGAGCCGACCAGCGGCAACACCGGCATTGCCCTGGCCATGGTCTGCGCGGCGCGCGGTTACCGCTGCATTCTGACCATGCCGGAAACCATGTCGAAGGAGCGCCGCATGCTGCTGCGCGCCTATGGGGCAGAGCTGGTGTTGACACCGGGACCAGATGGCATGGGTGGCGCCATCCGTAAAGCAGAGGAAATCGCGGCCAGCGACCCTGCGACCTATTTCATGCCGCAACAATTCAACAACCCAGCCAACCCGGCCATTCATCGCGCCACCACGGCAGAGGAAATCTGGCGGGACACCGATGGCCAAGTAGACATTGTGGTGGCTGGTGTTGGCACCGGCGGCACCATCACCGGGGTGGGTGAGGTACTGAAAGAACGCAAACCAGGCATGCAATGCATTGCTGTCGAGCCCGATGCCAGCCCGGTCTTGTCAGGCGGCCCTAAAGGCCCTCACCCGATTCAGGGTATTGGCGCGGGCTTTGTACCCGGCGTATTGAACACCCACATCTATGACGAAGTCGTGCGAGTCAAGAATGAAGACGCCTTTGACATCGCGAGGCGGATGGCCAGTGAAGAAGGTCTCCTGGTCGGCATCAGCTCTGGCGCAGCGGTCTGGTCTGCCTTACAGGTCGCACAGCGCCCAGACAATGCAGGTAAATTGATTGTTGTCGTGATCCCGTCGTTCGGAGAGCGCTACCTATCGACCGCCCTGTTTGCCAACCTTGCGGACTAGACACCACACACCCACCTCACAACCCACCTTGACCTGATCTGGGCTTGGCCCCAAGCGCAAAGTGCGCCGTTTCTGGTGAGCCAGACGAGTGATTTGACGCGACGGCCAGCCCAAGGTGGGTTCATGTTCATCCGGTCGGCCTCCTCCCTCCTCTGCCACCCACACCCTCGGCCAGACTGACGGGCATGGCACTCATCCCGTTCCAAAGCCTGTTTTGATTCAGGCAACAAAACAGGGCCAACCGATCCCGATCGCAGTTGATTTTCAGCACAGTCAATTCAATCAACTCACCTCGAAAACCGCATGCAGATTGATTCTAGCGTTGCTTTCCCGTGGCAACCCGACACGAATCAATATTCATCGGACTTCCCATATTTAATTATTCATGATAACGTCATCCAATAAAAATACGGTTCCACCATCAAATAGATGGACAAAATCGTCGTCAAACCTCTCACCTATTACCAATAGGGAATGAGTAGTCACAACACAGTGTATTCCACCACATGAATGTCAATTGAAAGACGCTTGGCAATATCCATGCAGCTGGCGATTGAATTGGCTTTCAAATGATCTGTTTATGTTTTTCCAGATCAGCAAATGGCAGGAGTTACTTATCTCTATCAATGAACATGTTATTAAAAGCCTGATCTGACTTGGGCAATCTGTTTCATGGAAATCAGATCCAGTCAAGTGCAGATCATTCATTGCTTTGAATCAAAGACTTGACTAGCTCGCATTGGAAGTAACGTGAATCCCAAGACCATTCTCTGTGTTGTCGGCACCCGGCCTGAAGCAATCAAGATGGCACCTGTCATCGAACGACTGAAAGGCGAGCAATGGGCCAATGTCCGTGTCCTGGCCACTGCTCAACATCGGCATCTGTTGGATCAAGTCAACCAGTTCTTTGGCATCGAGCCCGACATCGACCTCAATATCATGCAACCCAATCAGTCACTGACCACGCTGACAGCTCGGTTATTGCTGAATCTGGATGAAATATTTCAAGCCGAGAAGCCTGATGCGGTATTGGTACAAGGAGATACGACCACGGTCATGACCGTTGCCTTGGCTTGTTTCTACCACAAGATACCCGTTGGTCATGTGGAAGCCGGCCTGCGTACCTGGGACATGCAAAACCCATTCCCTGAAGAGGCCAATCGGGTAATTGCGGGCAATCTTGCCAAATGGCACTTTGCACCCACAGAAGGATCGCGGCAGAATCTGCTGCGTGAAGGTATTCCTGACGATGAGATAACCGTTACTGGTAATACGGTGATCGATGCTTTATTGATGGCCACCCAAAAGGAATTGACACTGGGTGTCGAAATTGACCCTGGCAAAAGACTGATTTTGGTCACCTCTCATCGTCGTGAAAACTTCGGGGCGCCATTTCGCAATATTTGCCAGGCACTTCAGATACTGGCAAAGAACAATCCGAATGTGCAATTCCTATATCCAGTTCATCCAAACCCTAATATCAAGAACGTCGCATATGAATACCTTGGCGGTCTATCTAATTTCTTGCTGTGTGAGCCGCTGGATTACGCCCCATTCATCGCCGCCATGAAAAGAGCGTATCTGATCCTGACCGATTCCGGCGGCGTACAGGAGGAAGCGCCTGCCCTGGGCAAACCAGTGCTGGTACTGCGCGATGAAACAGAGCGCCCCGAAGCAGTCGAGCAAGGTGTGGTCAAGCTGGTGGGGTCTAATTGCCGCAATATCGTTGAATACACGCAACGCCTGCTCAATGACAGCGCGGCCTACCGCCAGATGGCCCGTGGCATTTCCCCCTATGGCGATGGCCGGGCATCGGAACGTATCGTGCAGACCTTGCACGACCATTTCAAGCAGTGTGCCTGACGAGATGCCACTGCCCGCAGAGGCCCTGGGCAGCCGCCCCGGCCTCCGTCATCCTTTTTCCGACAGGAGCATTGAAGCCGAGTCAACAGCAGCCAAACCAAGCTGGTATTGACATTCAGGCAAGTTAGCTGCATCACAAGGCTACAGATTGGTTATACTGTGCGGGCCTCCCATCCGCCGGACACAAGCATGGATAACGACATCTCGAAGCTGAAAATCGAACGTCAGCCGTTGTTGGCAACACCGCGTAAGTCCCGTCATCTTGGTCGTTGGATCGGCGGCACTTTGGCCGTTCTTGTGGTGGGGGGATTGGTGATCAGCATGGCGAACCGGCCCACCCCGATTCAGCTGACCTCGGTGACACAAGCTTATCCTTCACAGGCCCTCAGTGTATTGAATGCGACTGGCTATGTGGTGGCGCAGCGCAAGGCATCGATTGCCTCCAAAGCGACAGGGCGGCTGGAATGGCTGGGCGTGCGTGAGGGCTCGACCGTCAAAGCGGGCGAGCTGATTGCCAAACTGGAGAACGCCGACCTCAAGGCGAATGTGTCACAAGCAGCTGCCAATATCGACATAGCCCGTGCCCGCCTGCAAGAGGCTGAGGCCGAGCTGCAGGATGCCCAACGCGCATATGATCGGGCACTGGATCTCAAAAAGCAGAATTTCATCTCCAATGCCGAGTTGGATCAGGTAAAGGCCCGGCTGGATCGCGCCAAGGCTGGTGTCTCGGGAGCGAGATCAGCCATTGGGGCCGCTGTGGCAGGTACAGAAGCAGCCAGAGTCGCCGTGGCCAATACCGAAATCCGTGCCCCATTCGATGGCGTGATTCTGACCAAGAATGCCAATGTTGGTGATGTGGTGGCGCCATTTTCATCCAGCGCCGAAGCCAAGGCAGCCGTGGTCACCATGGCGGATTTGAGCACACTGGAGGTCGAAGCCGATGTGGCGGAATCCAGCGTTGGCAAGGTCAAGGTCGGCATGCCGTGTGAGATCCAGCTTGATGCATTACCCGACATGCGCTTGAAAGGGGTGGTGGCCAGCCAAGTGCCGTCGGTGGATCGCTCCAAAGCCACGGTCATGTTCAAGATCCGCTTTGTGGAAAAACATGATCAGGTCCTGCCGGAGATGAGCGCCAAGGTTGCATTTCTGACACGCGAGCTGAATACCAATGAGCGCCAGCCCAAGGTGGCCATCACCCCCACCGCTTTGTCTGGCGAGGGTAAGCAGACGTGGTTATGGCAGGTGATCGATGGCCACGCGAAAAAGGTTCAAGTCGAGCGTGGCGAACAACTGGGTGATCTGCAGACCATCCGAGGGCCGGTCAAACCCGGTGACAAAGTGGTCAACAAACCCTCTGAGCGCTTGAAGGACGGCGGCGCCGTGGTGGTGGCTGAAAAATGAGTGATGCCGTGGCTGTGTCGTTGATCAATGTGGCCAAGTCTTACCAGCGAGGCGATCAGATCGTCCCGGTGCTGACCGACATCAGTTTCGACATCAAACATGGTGATTTTCTAGGGCTGATGGGGCCATCGGGCTCTGGCAAATCGACACTGCTGAATTTGATTGCCGGCATCGACAAACCCACATCAGGACAGATTCTGGTCAATGGGCAGGACATCTCGACACTGGGCGAATCCGCACTGGCGACCTGGCGGGCCAGCAATGTCGGCTTTATCTTCCAGTTCTACAACCTGATGCCGGTGTTGAATGCCCTGGAGAATGTCGAATTGCCGCTGATGCTGACCGGCCTGACCACCAGGGAAAGACGCAGCCACGCCGAGGCCGCGCTCGCCATGGTCGGGCTGGCGGATCGGATGCATCACTACCCGAATGAGTTGTCTGGGGGACAGCAACAGCGGGTGGCCATCGCCCGCGCCATCGTGACCGACCCAGCGTTGATCGTGGCAGATGAGCCAACCGGGGATCTGGATCGCAAATCGGCTGGTGAGATTCTGGACATGCTCGATCAGCTGAACACCCAACTGGGCAAGACCATCATCATGGTGACCCATGACCAACGGGCTGCCGAGCGGGCGCATGCAGTGCGGCATCTGGAGAAGGGCGAGTTGTCATCGCTGGAGCTACACGACTAGCGACAGACCACGCCCCGCACCATCCAACAAAAGCCGCTGCCTGTAGCGGCTTTTGCCTGCCAGGGCCAGATCAGAACCCCAATGTCGCACCATCCGGATTGCGCGGATCTGAGTACCCATACAGGCCATCCTCACGCACTTGAATGGTCTGCGTACGACCCATGGTGGGCTTCACCGCCACTTTGTATCCCTGCTCACGCAAGATTTTCAATGTATCCGGGCTCAAGCCCTTTTCTACGCGCAGCTCGTCTGGCAACCACTGGTGATGCACCCGTGGTGCGGCTGCTGCTTCTGCTGGGTTCATACCGAAATCGATGGCATTCACGATGGTCTGCAGGGTCGTGGTGATGATGCGGGCACCACCGGGGCTGCCGGTCACCAACCAGGGTTTATTGTCTTTCAGCACGATGGTCGGCGACATGGAGGATAACGGACGCTTGCCCGCCCGGATGGCGTTCGCCTCGCCACCAATCAAACCATAGGCATTGGGCACGCCGGGCTTGGCCGAGAAGTCGTCCATCTCGTTGTTCAACAGAATCCCCGTGCCTTGCGCCACGATGCCCGAGCCGAAATTCAGGTTCAGCGTGTAGGTGACCGCCACCGCATTACCTTTGTTGTCCACTACCGAGTAATGAGTGGTCTGATCGCTCTCATACGGCTGAGGCTTGCCGGGCTTGATCTCGGTGGCAGGCAACACCGCCGTCGGGCTGATCCGCTTCGCCAATTCGTCTGCATAAGCCTTGGCCGTCAAGCCTTTGACTGGCACTTTGACAAAATCAGGATCGCCCAGGTACTCCGACCGATCGGCATAGGCTAGTTTCATGGCTTCCGCCAAGAAATGGATGGTCTGAGCGCTGTTGACGCCGGATTCCGACAGTGGGTAGCGCTCCAACATGTTCAGGATCTGCACGATGTGTGTGCCGCCCGAGCTGGGTGGTGGCATTGACACCACCTGATAACCACGATACACGCCGCTGACGGGTGCACGCTCCGCCACTTGGTAACGTTTCAGGTCATCTTTCGAGATCAGGCCCCCATGCTTTTCCATCTCAGCCACGATCTGGTCTGCAATCGGCCCTTCATAAAATGCCTTGGCGCCTGCCTTGGCAATCAGCCGCAATGACCTGGCCAGATCTTTCTGCACCAGCTGCTCGCCCATCTTCAGGGGCTGGCCATCCTTGAAAAATATCTCACGCGTACTATCCCACTTACCCAGGTTGTCCCGCTCGATCATCAACATCTTGGCCAGGGTCGGGCTCACCACCATGCCCTCTTCCGCCAGCTTGATGGCCGGGGCGATCACGTCTGCCAGACTCATACTACCCCAGCGTTTGAGGGCATACTCCATACCTGCCACCGTGCCCGGCACGCCGATGGCCAGGTGGGTGTAGGTCGAGCGCCCAGCGACCACCGCCCCTTTTTCATCCAGATACATATCACGACTGGCCTGCAATGGCGCCATCTCGCGGAAATCCAAGGCAACAGCCTTGCCGGTCTTGGCATCATGCAACACCATGAAGCCCCCGCCGCCCAGATTACCTGCATTGGGCAACACCACCGCCAATGCAAACCCAACCGCCACAGCGGCATCCACCGCATTGCCACCACGCTTCAGGATCTCAACCCCCACCTTGCTGGCCAACTCGTGCTCAGCGGCCACCATGCCATACTTGGCATATACCGGGTGGAAAATGTCCTGCTCATAGTCATACTTGATCGAACCAGCCGGCGTGGCGTCTGCCCAGGCTTGGCTAGCCCCCACTGCGCAGGCCACGCCCAATGCCAAAACCCCCATGCGAAACATGCGACCCATTCCATTCATTTTCATGTCATCCTCTATCTCTTCTGCTTTGGTATTCAGTCCTTTACGAGCACGAAGCCCAGCCAACAGAACCTGGCACAGTGCCTGGGCTCTGGCATTCATCCCCTAGATCAAACGGATTGGATCATGCCCAGTCCATAATGCCTTCGCCCACCCCACCTATGATGATGTGAATGAAGTGTAGGCTCAGTTTGTGCATTCCAGCAGCTTGCCTGTCAGTCGTTAATCAGGGCTATCCCACACACCGTAGGTATGGAGCCCAGTCACACGCCCAGTGCCTCCGCCTGCATGGTTCGCCACCAAGCATGGCAAAAAAAGCTTTTCAAAGCGGTTACTTATCGACGAAATTGGCGTAAAGTGAAATGATCAGACATGACCCGAGTAGGGACAACTGAAACGGTGGGACAAGACTCCCCTCACCGATGACCGGCATGCCCCGATATTGAGCGGATTCCAACTCACCCAGCTGGCACACTGGCCAGCACGGCAGGAGACCTATCATGGCCATCTCGATCAACAGCACATCGTCCTTGTTTTCGCAGAACAAGCTCAATGACATCCAGCAATCGCAGAACAAAACCCTGCAATCCCTCTCCACCGGTAAACGCATCAACAGTGCTGCCACTGACCCGGCTGGCAGCGCCATCATCGAGCAATTTGCCGCCCAGATTGCAGGGAGCAATCGAGCCAGCGCTAACCTCAATGATGGCATTTCGCTCACTCAGGTAGCGGACGGCGCGCTGGAGCAGTTGCAATCCAACTCACAACGGCTGCGCGAGCTAGCCGTGCAGGCGGGCAACGGCAGCCTGAGCAGCCAGGATCGCTCCGCGTTGCAGGCTGAGGCCGATCAGCTCAGTCAATCCAATGCTTCGATTGTAGCCGACACCAATTTCAACGGCACCGCACTGTTGCAGGGCAACAACACTCTTGCATTTCAGTCAGGCCCCAACGCAGGTGATCAAATCGCCGTCACCGCCACTAATCTGTCGAGCCCACCCGGGGGAGGCGGGCTTTACTCACTGGCAGGCAGCATCGATCTGACCAGCCAGGCCAGCGCCACACAATCATTGCAAAACCTTGATAGCGACCTATCCACCCTGTCGAAAACCCGTAGCGACTTTGGTGCGGTCAGCAATCGCTTCAGCGCTGCAATCAGCAATCTTGAACAAGCTTCGGTCAATTTGTCTGCCGCCAAAAGCCGCATTGGTGATACCGACTACGGTGCTGCCACTGCAGACTTGGCTTCGCAAAACATCCGCGCCCAAGCCAACCTGGCCATGCAGGCTCAGGCCAATGCCCAACCCAAGCAGGTGCTGAGCCTACTGGGCCGCTGATCGTTCGTCTTCCCTCGCAGGGTGGATTCAGCACACATTCACCCTGCCCCACCTACCATCCTCCCACCGCCCGCACACATTGTCGTGGCTTCCACAGCTGGTTACACTGCCGCTTTTGCGTCATTCACCATTTGAGAATATACCTATGAAGTTACGCACCACCCTTACCGCTGCTTTGATCATCACCCTTGGCCTGTCAGCCTGCGCTACAGATGAATATGGTCGCTCACGCCCACTGACCAATGCCGAAACCGGCGCCATCATCGGCGTAGTGGGTGGTGCAGTCGCGGGCGCAGCCATCCACCACAAAAACCGTGGCAAAGGTGCGCTGATTGGTGCGATTGGCGGCGGTATCGCAGGCGGGCTGGTCGGCAACTACATGGACAGCCAAGCCAAGGATCTGAACCGGGTGCTGGCGAGTGAAGTGCAGCAAGGCAATATCCAGATCACCAAGGTAGGCGAGCACAATCTACGCATCACCATGACCAACACCACCGCCTTTGCCACCAATTCCTACGCCATCAAGCCGGGCTTCCTGCCTACGATGGATAAAATCGCCAAAGTCCTGAACACCTATGGCAAGACCACTTTGGAAATCGAAGGCCACACCGATAACGTCGGCTCGGACGCCAGCAACCAGACGCTGTCGGAAAACCGTGCCAATGCAGTTGAAGAGTATTTGCTGAACCGACAGGTCGCCCCTGAGCGCCTGCGTGCCTATGGCCGTGGCGAAACCCAGCCCCGTGCCAGCAACGACAACGAGGCAGGCCGAGCCCTCAACCGTCGCGTCGAGATCCTGATTGAGCCGGTCATCCAAGGCTGATCGACACTGGTTTGTGTTGACATGGCCACGGCCTGGGCTGGTAGACCCAAGGGGCAAAGACCTGCTCAGGCCATGACCGCACGGTATGTTGATCCGTGCTGCTGATTCAACAAACAAACCACTTGACCAAACAGGATGGATCACCATGCCGCAGCCCACGCTCACCACTTACGACAGCTGGCCCACTGAGGCGCTGATCATCGATCAAGGGCTTGAGGATTCGAATGCCAGCGCAGCCCCGCTGCACGAGGTGAAACAGCTTGCATGCCTTGCCCGATCAGAATCAGGGCAAGTCATCGGTGGGGTGCTGGGCCGTTGGTGGGGGAAAAGCTGCGAACTCCAGGAATTGTGGGTGCTTCCAGAACGGCGCGGTGCGGGCCTGGGGTCTTCGCTCGTGTGCGCCTTTGAGCAACTCGCCAGCCAGCAGGGGTGCTCAAACGTCTATCTGGAAACATTCAGCTTTCAGGCACCCAGACTCTACCTGTCTTTGGGTTACGAAATTCAGTACCAACGATCCGGCTTTCCCCATGGCATCATCAAGTATCATATGGAAAAAGCACTGGCATCATCATCAACCCAAGCCAGCACTCAACGTTGATGCGATGGTGAACCAATCCAACATCGAACTCAAACCAGCCATGGCTGCCGGGCAGCATCGCTTATGAAAAACTACTTACATATCCTACTGAAAACGCTACTGCCAACCTTGGCCGGCTGCATCGCAGGTAGTCTACTCACCACCATAGTGATCATGGTGACTCTGCAGGACACCGTTTCGTTGGCAACTTTCATCGTGTTTACCCTGATGGCCGCCATGTTTGCCATCGTGCCAAGTTTGTTGTGGGGAGCCTCACTCTACGCACTGACCGTGCTGCACGGCAGGGCATCATACCTCTCTACCATGATCATTGGTGCCATACCCGGCTTCATCCTGTATTTACTGCACCGGTCCGAATTTACGGAGTTGTGCCTTTACTACGGTATAAGCATCGGGGCCTGTACCCATTTCTTTGCCAAGTTACGCCCGAGAGTCTGACCCTGCTGCCAATACGCCAACAGGGTCAAGCAGGACAAGCCCCAGCCTAGCTGGGCGCTACCGTGCAGCCTTATTGCATTTTGTCGAGATTACCGATCCGCACCAGCATTTCAGTGAACATCTGCAGATCACTACCCAAATCCGCGATTTCCTTGTACTCCTTAGCGTTGTGAGCCGTATATTTTTTTCCAGGCATGGCCGGGCCAAAGTTGATGGCATTGGGCATCTGCTTGGCGGTGGTGCTGCCAGCCGTCGATACAGACTTGGCATCCAGCCCTGTGACCTCACCAAAGATATTCAACAAGGTAACCAGCCAAGGACCTTTCGGGTCGCGGGCCATCCAATTGCCTTGGCTGTGGCTGATCTCCAGATTGACCCGGTTTGACTCAGCCCAGGCATTCACCTTACCCGCAACAGCCTTGCTCAGCACATCTGGCGTCCTACCACGTGGCATGCGGATATTGGTGGTGACCTCCAGCTTGCCATCTTTTTCACGCAGATAATTCGGTGACATGGTCAGCGGCCCCATGAAATCGTCTTGATAGGCCAAGCCCATTTGCTCACCCCAGTATCCAAGCCCATACAGGTCATTGATATATTGCACGGCCCGCGAATAGTGATTCAGCGCGAATTTGACGCCAGATGCCTGCAGGAACATGGTCAGACGGGGCACAGGATTGATCCCCTCTTCCGGTCGTGAGCCATGGGCTGATATGCCAGTGACCTTCACCTCAATCCCCTCGCTCAGCGCTTTAAACGCAATATTGAATGCCCCACCCTTTGGCGATATCTGCTTGATAAATGGCTCACGCGCTGCCGCCAAGCGACTGGCCACCTGAGCCAGATCCCCACCTTTGATGACCGCAGTAGCCGTTTCGGGCACGGTATTCGCAGAACCCGCTCCACTCATTGCAACGATGGTGACCTCATCCTCCGCGCCAGCCTCCACCGGGAAGAAAACCTTCAGATTCCCCGCCCCCTTTTCAGCCACCACCGCCGGATACTTACTATCAAGCACGATATTGTACTCAGGCAAGGTAGCATGCTCACGATAGTATTTGATAGCATCGCCACCCGTCTCCTCAGTGGTATCAATCATCAGGCGAATGGTGCGCTCCAGCGGTACACCACTCTCTTTGACCACCTTCATGGCATACAACACCGCCGCAACAGAGCCTTTATCATCAATAGTACCTCGACCATACAATCGGCCACCGATCCTTGCCATCTTGAATGGATCGAGCTTCGTTCCATCGTCCAGCACCCATTCATCAGCCACGACAGGCACCACATCTGCATGGGTCAAAATACCAAATTCCTCTTTGCCTTTACCCTGCAGCCTGACCTCGAACACCCGGTTATCAACATTGCGGAACGCCAACCCGAAGTCTTTTGCGATTGATTCGACCAACTTACCAAATTCCAACATGGCCGGGTCTTCATAAGGTGGAATTTTCTCGTTGCGCACAGTCTTGATAGACACCATCTTGTCAATGGCGTGAATCACCGCTTCCTGATTGTTGATGCGGTTATAGACACCCAATAACCGCCCAATATTGATCAACTCGTCGCCACTCAGCGCCGACCGGGCCAGATATTGGCTGACAGCCTGCTCGGCCAAAGGCTGCTCAGCTGCAGCCTGTTTCAGCCAAACTTTCAACTCAGGTGGCGGCTCAGATAGTGGCACCTGGATCAGCTGATCCAATGCAGGTTTTTTCAGGGTTTCTGCTTGTGTCAGCTGACTGAAGACCAGTGTCAGTGCAAGAGAAAATGTCGTGGCAACGAACCCTGTGTATTTCATCAAATTGGCTCCCAATCGGTCGAATCATCAAGAGGGCACTCCCGCCATACATTGATTGACTGGCTTTTGGCACATGACCAATGATCGGGAGCAGCGACAAATCCAGACAGTATCGCCAGCCCCCATTGAGTTGGTCAACCCTCCACCCGACGTGATGCCACCTTCTTAGGCAAGCCTCCTCAGCGACACCCTGATGAGATCAACAACAGAGATGCGTTGATCGGTGCGTACCCAACCCAAAGGGGAAACATATCATCAGACAAATATTCCCGTTAAGCGAATACCAGCCTGCAGCACGCATCGACAAATCGGCAACAGATCGCTAGCATGCATAACGCAAATGCATCATGTACATGCATGATGCGATTTGTAAAACAATCCAACCAATTTCCTACTTAAAAATATGATTTCCAAACCTACTAAGTGGTTTATTTCCGTATTGGCAATAGGTTTTTCCTCCTGGGCATCCGCCTACACTGGTCAGTTTTTCTCACTGAATGCAAATTTCAGCCAGAAAAATATCCAAATACATGATCCCTATCCGGGTGATGGCTTGACACCCACAATCACTTTTGGAAAAAGTAAATATAGCGGATTGATTCAGGCCAAAGGCTCCAACCGAGATAACGGAGTAGCTGCCTTACCTACGGACCAATTCACCAGTCTGAATTATAGCGATGAGTACTCAACCACATCAGCCATCGCCAACGATCACTCCCTCACCATAACTTCAGAAATCCATCCCGATCACTTGGTCAATCCATTTGAGTGGGCAGCTGTTGATGCACATGTCCACCACAGAATGCACTTTACCTTTACCGGGCCTAGTCTGTTGGAGCTCGGAGTGGTTATGGATTACAAAAACAACCAACACGGGCGTTCAGATATACCCTTGGGCTATGGCACATTGACACTGGAGATACTGAAAACTGGAACGGATGAGATCATTCGGGAATTATCATATGCAGTTATCCCACCTTATGATTCCACCGGTTTACTTGATGTACACTTTCCCATTCTGACTGCGGATGAGGTAAATACTCAGGAGTTTGACGTTCTGGCGAAGCTCGATCTCTTCCACCAGCTCAACGCCCCAACCAGCGCAGTGCCAGCACCTGCGACGCTCGGATTGACTTTAATTGGGTTAGCAACTGCTTTGCTTACCCGACGCCCCCCATCTTCAGTAGCAATCCGCTTTGGAGTCCGGGGTTAGTTTAACAGTCCTTTCCGCCAGTAGTCGGGCATACTCGGAGGGCGTCAGCCCTCCCAGTGCCTTCTTCGGACGCGCTTCATTGT